>NZ_JALCVE010000010.1:0-84470 GCF_022690565.1 Staphylococcus sp. acrmy
TCTATAACTATAAAAAATAGCTATGAAAAAATCTATCGTCATAGATTTCTTCATAGCTAATCTTAGTATGTTTAGGAGTCTCGTCAACAATACTACGTTATTAATATGGATTCTTACCTTAAGATATTTTAAAAATAATACATCTCGTATATTTTTATAATTATTGATTAGTTTAAGTATTTTATCGGCAGTTTATTTAACCAATTTTAATAAAGCGCTTTATTGGTTTTCAGCTGTAATTTAATGCAACTCACCCAATTATTTCTGTAACTCACAGATAAAAATGCCACAAAAAACCTTTTCCGTTCTATTCTAAATACATTAAAAGAAAGAAAAGGGAGCGTTTATTTATGTCAAATGACAATGCCTCAAATGGTGCTGCTCAACGAAATGGTAAGTTAGCCAAAACTTACAACTTTTTCCAACAAGCATTAACCATTGCCATAGTATTATTCATTTCTAAAATTATTGAAAGTTTTATTCCATTTCCAATGCCCGCTTCAGTAATTGGTCTTGTATTATTATTTATTCTATTATGCACAGGCATCGTGAAATTAGGACAAGTTGAAGGTGTAGGAACTGCACTCACAAACAACATTAGTTTCCTATTCGTCCCTGCTGGTGTATCAGTAATTAATTCATTACCAATCTTAAGCCAGCATCCTATATTAATCATTTTATTAATCGTAATTTCAACATTATTGCTATTAATCTGTGTAGGTTTTGTTTCTCAATTATTCGTAACAAAATCATTATTCCCATCTAAAGAACAAAATGAACAAACTAAACTTGGGGAGGGTAACTAATGGTTGATCACTTAGGTATTACAACACCATATTTCGGAATTTTAGTTTCACTTATTCCATTCGTTATCGCGCAATATTTTTATAAAAAAACAAATGGCTTTTTCTTACTTGCACCACTTTTCGTAGCGATGGTAGCAGGTATCGTATTTCTAAAAGTAACTGGCATTAGCTATGCTAACTATAAAATCGGTGGGGACATCATCAACTTCTTCTTAGAACCAGCAACAATTAGTTTTGCGATTCCTTTATACAAAAAACGTGACGTACTTAAAAAATATTGGTTACAAATCTTCGGTGGTATCGCAATTGGGACATTAATTGCACTTATCTTAATTTACTTAGTCGCAATCATCTTCCAATTAGGCGATAAAATTGGAGCATCAATGTTACCACAAGCTGCTACAACAGCTATTGCCTTACCAGTATCTGAAGGTATCGGCGGTGTGAAAGAATTAACATCATTAGCCGTTATCCTTAACGCAGTTGTTATTTCTGCACTAGGAACTAAAATTGTTAAATGGTTTAAAATTTCAAACCCTATTGCCCGTGGTTTAGCATTAGGTACAAGCGGACATACACTTGGTGTTGCCGCTGCTAAAGAACTTGGTGAAACTGAAGAATCAATGGGTAGTATCGCCGTAGTTATCGTCGGTGTTATTATCGTAGCCATCGTTCCACCACTCGCTTCAATCTTGTTTTAATCATTAAAAAGCAGCTATAAGAAATCTATAATAATAGGTTTCCTATAGCTGCTTTTTCTATTACAAAAATACAATTGATTTTATTTTAATTAATACTTTGAACTTGGTTTTGTCGTTTTTTACTTTTATTTGTTGGATCTAATCGACGTTCTAAAAAGCGTAGTCCTAAATCAATAAGAATAGCGATTAAGGCAATTGGAATCGCCCCTGCTAAAATATATACTGTACCGTCTGTAGAATTGGTACCACGAATAATAATATCACCTAATGTTGGCGCTCCAATAAATGAACCGATTGCCACAATACCAATCGCTACAACTAACGCAATTCGAATGCCTCCAAGAATAACAGATAATGATAATGGTAGTTCTATCATGCGCATAACTTGGTTCTTAGTCATGCCCATACCTTTGCCGGCATCTTTAATATTATTGTCTACTTCCGTAATACCAGTGTACGTATTTTTTATAATTGGAAGTAAAGCATATAAGAAGACCGCAAATACAACCGTTGTAGGTCCTAGTCCAAGTGATAACATTAGTATCGCTAACATCGCGATTGCTGGTACTGTTTGAATAATATTCGCAATCGTAATCAACGGCCATGCCAATTTAGTGTAACGTGAAATTAAGATACCTAAAGGAATACCAATAATACACGCGAATAGTACTCCATAAACTGACATTAATAAATGTTTAAAAAATAACTCCATCAGATAGCCAAAGTTCAAGGTATAGTATTCATAAAGTGAACTTAATAAGTTACCATTCATTAGTTTTGACCACCCTTCTTAGTATCATCTTCGAAATAATTATGTTTTTTCACATATTCTTCAGCAATAACAGCTGGCTCTTTTCCTTTACCATCCGCTTCATAATTTAATTTCTGCATTTCTCCCGTACTAATCTTGCCTTCAAGTTTTTGTAAAGCTTTATCAATTTCTGGGTTATCTTTGATTAGTTTTTCAGTTGCTAACGGACTTCCGTCATATGGTGGGAAGAATTTACGATCATCTTTTAAGATTTTTAAATCATACGCAGCAATACGACCATCTGTTGAATATCCAACTGCTACATCTAACTTTTTATTCTTCAACGCATCGTAAACTAAACCGATTTGCATTGGTCGTGCACTCGCAAATTTGAAACCATAATCTTTTTGGAACGCTGGATAACCATCACCCGCACGATTCATCCACTGCGTATCCATGCCTAGACGCAATTCATCTTTATATTTCTTCAAATCTGAAACCTTTTCAAGATGATATTTCTCAGCAACCTCTTTCGTTACCATAAATGCATACGTATTCTCAAAGCCAAATGAATTATAGAATTTTTGATCATATTTCTTTTTGAAAAGTCTTTGCGACTCTGACATCGCCTTTTTCGTATCTTTAGTAGGTGGCGCCTCAAGTACACTTGTCAATTCAGTACCTGTATATCTTACAGCCGACATATTGACGTCACCACGTTGTAAGGCGTTATGTTGAATAATACTAGAACCCAAGTTACCAACAATCGTCGGCTTAATTCTGTCATTGGTATAATGTTCAATCATTAACTTTTCAATATTTGCCATAATTTTTGTTTCACTTGTTTCAGTAGCGGTAATCTTCACACTATCTTTGCCATCGCCATCGCCTAAACCTGGTAAGCTACATCCAGATAATACAACGAGAGACAATGCCATAAGTATGAAAGTAAGTTTTAACTTTTTCATAAATTAGATATCCTCCCTTATTATCTAGATACTTTTAGTCCTTTAGGCACGGCCCATTTTTCAACTAAAGAAAGTAAAAAGTCTACAATTAATGCTAAACATGTTACTAAAATCGCTGCGCTAATAATCATTGGTGGTTGGTAAAGGTTTAAACCATTAAATACTAAGTCGCCTAAACCACCGGCACCAACATAACTGGCAAGTGTCGCCCAACTAATCACATAAACACTTGATAAGCGAATACCACTAATAATTAATGGTAAAGCCAATGGTAATTCAACGTCTTTCATAAGTTGTAATTTCGTCATACCCATACTCGTACCGGCTTGAATAATATTTTTGTCAATATTTTGCACACCTAGCACAGTATTATTTAAGATTGGTAATAATACATATATGAATAATGCAACTATTGCTGGTGTTTTACCTACACCAAAGATTGGAATCATAATGGCTAATACGGCTAACGTAGGAATGGTTTGAAGCACGCCCGCAATCGTCAACACTACATTCGCAGTTCGTTTGGTCTTAGACAATAAGATGCCTAATGGTACCGCAACGACAATCGCAATGAGTAATGCGATGATTGAGATATAAAAGTGTTCAACCGTTTTCGATACGAGCTGACTTCCATACTCTTGGAAAAATTGTCGCATTAACGATCAACTCCTGACTCATGTGTTTCATCTAAGTCGTGTGTGTCCAATCTATCTGTAACATCTTTCTGTTTATCCGTTGCATCTTTATTATTTTGTTGAGCAAGGTCTTTCTTTTCTTGATTGCCTAGTTCATTTTCACGTTCAACACCGTTCATATGTGAATCTGACAAGGTCATGTCTTGGTCTTCTTCGCCCCAAATTGAGTCATACACAATATCAACAAGGTTCGCACGTGTAATAAGCCCTATTAACGTATTGTCATTATCTACTACTGGAATATTTCTAACGTTTCTTTTCAAGATTGTGCGTACAGAATCTTGTAACTTAGAATCAATATGTACTTTATAAACATCGCGTTGCATCGTATCTATCAATTCTTTATGGTGACGTAATCCTTGATTGATATCTTCAATATCCAAGAATCCTAATAAACGATTATGACTATTCACTACAAACAGTGTATCTACACGACGCTCTCTCATTATATTTACTGCGTCGTTAAGTGAGTCATCAGCTTTGACTGTAACCGGCGTAATCATCGCATCTTCAACAGTTCTCATATTTGGACGATCTTGAATCAGTCTATTTTGACCGATAAATTCACGCACGAAGTCATTTGCCGGATTTCTAAGAATATTGTCTGGGGTATCATATTGCACTACTTTACCTTGCGACATGATGCAAATACGGTCGGCTAATTTAATCGCTTCGTCCATATCATGTGTGACAAAGATAAATGTTTTCCCTAATTTTTGTTGTAATTCTTTAACTAAGTCTTGTAAGGTATCACGAGTGATTGGGTCTAACGCACCAAAAGGTTCATCCATTAAAATGATATCTTGTTCTGCTGCTAAGGCACGTACTACCCCTATACGTTGTTGTTGTCCACCTGATAATTCAGAAGGATAGCGATCTAAATATTCTTCAGGTAAGTCTACTAATTTTATCAATTCTTTAGCTTTTGCGTTTTTCTTTTCTTTAGACCATTTTAAAAGTTTAGGTACTAACACAATGTTCTCACGAATAGTCATATGTGGCATAAGCCCAATTTGTTGAATCACGTAACCAATGCTTCTGCGCAATTCTACAGGGTTCATATTGCTTACATTTTTACCATTCATTTCAATTGTGCCTTCGGTAGCTTCAATCATACGGTTAATCATTCTTAACGCAGTTGTTTTACCGCTACCACTTGTCCCAATAAAAGCAATAAATTCGCCTGATTCAATATCTAGTGAAATATTGTCGACTGCTTTTTTATTGCCAGAGTAAATTTTTGTTAAGTTTTTCACACTTAGCGTCATTCCATTTCCCCCTCTTGTTATTCCCGATGAAAAATTTTCCGGACACAAAAAGGCCAACAGTCCCGTTGTTAAACATATACTTGATAAGTCAAACAAGAGCCTAATGGCCTTTGCTTTTTAATTTTTTAATTTTAATTCAAACGGAAAATCATCAATTTTTCATCATTTATAAATATATACCCTATATAATTTTTTGAAACATTTGTAATACCAACTATTAAAAAAGTTCACAATTTTTTTTTTTATGAATCATTTAAATATTAACAAACATTGCACTACTAATTCAAATCCGACTAATAACTAAAAATTCACACAATTGTCAATAATCCGAAATAATACTTCCCAATTATATAGGTTAAATTGAATTCTTATCGGAATAGTATTAATCTATAAGTGTAGTAAGTATTTAACGAAGGGATGTTTTACTAATGAAAGCAGCAGTATGGTATGGTCAAAAAGATGTTCGTGTGGAAGATCGCGAACCTAAACAATTACAAGACAACGAAGTTAAAGTAAAAGTATCGTGGGCAGGTATTTGCGGTACAGACTTACATGAATATTTAGAAGGACCTGTCTTTATTTCTACAGATAAACCTGACCCATTCTTAGGTCAAAAAGCGCCTGTAACGTTAGGTCATGAATTCGCAGGTGTTGTAGAAGAAGTTGGTAAAGACGTAACTAAATATAAAAAAGGCGACCGCGTTGTTGTTAACCCAACTGTATCAAAACGTGAAAAAGACGAAAGTGTAGACTTATATGATGGTTATTCATTCATCGGTTTAGGTTCAGATGGTGGTTTCGCAGAATTCACTAACGCTCCTGAAGAAAATGTTTATACATTACCTGAAAATGTTTCAGACAAAGAAGGTGCATTAGTAGAACCAACAGCTGTAGCAGTACAAGCCGTTAAAGAAGGTAATTTACTATTTGGTGACACTGTGGCTATCTTTGGTGCTGGCCCAATCGGTTTATTAACAGTTGTTGCAGCTAAAGCAGCCGGCGCAAGCAAAATCTTCGTCTTCGATTTATCAGAAGAACGTTTAGCAAAAGCGAAAGAAGTTGGCGCAACTCACGTTATCAATTCTGGTAATACTAACCCTGTGGAATTCATTAATGAACATACTGAAAATGGCGTAGACGTTACTTTCGAAGTAGCTGGTGTTGGCGTAACATTATCTCAATCAGTACAAGTTACTCGTCCTAGAGGTACAGTTGTTATCGTTTCTATCTTCGCTCACGAAGTAGACTTCGACCCAATGTTATTAACTAACTCTGGTGTACACTTAGCATCAACAATTGCTTATTCACCAACTACATTCCAACAAACAATTGATTTAATTGCGAACGGTAGCTTAGACGTTAAGAGCGTAGTTACTGACGAAATCGAATTAGAAAACATTGTTGAATCTGGATTCGAACAATTAGTGAATGACAAATCACAAGCTAAAATCCTCGTTAAATTAAACGGATAAATTTAAATACGCATCATTCAAAAGAATGGCTTGAGGGCGTTTTCCAAGGAAAACACCCCCAAGCCATTTTAATTATTTATCATCTATCAATACTCCGTATTGTTTGGCTCGCGTTCCGAGGAGATGGGTCGAGCCGCGGTCTCGACACTCATCCTATTCCCTCAGGAGTCTCGCCTACAATACTACGTTAGCTACATGTAATTAATTTAAATAAAGACAATGAGATATTTTAGTGTGAAATTTTAGCACTTTAATTTAATATTTAACTCCATTCTCACTTCCCAATTTTTTTCTTTTAATATAGCTTTTTCAACCTATTTATCATGCATGCCTTTGCCTTCTAAGATATGGTCAACATATTTATCTACTCTGTTTTGTCGTGTTTGGCTACGTTTGGCTTGGCTAATATGGTAAATATATTGATGTTGTCTTCCAGGTGTAAGTTGGTAAAATGCTTTTTCAAGTTCTGGCATGTCTTCAAATTTATGTTGTAACTCTTCAGGAATTGTATATTCTTCAGTCTGTTTTAAGGCCACTTTTTTACCTGCTTTTTCAACCTTAATCGCTTCATTAATATAATATAGAATTTCTTCTTGGCGCTCTTTAATCTCATCTAACGTATTAAATCTTAATTGTCTTGCTGCCTGCACCTTTTCAGTTTGTTGAATAAGTGTCTGATAACGGTCCTCTAAGATAGCCCCTTTATGAAATAACAGTGCTACATAATGCTTGAACCCATGGATTAATACTACATTTTTATCATTCAATGTATAACATGGATGCATCCATTTATAAGTTTCTTCTAACTCAGTTTCTTCAAATATCAAATTTCTTAAATATTGATATGCTTCCTTCCATTGGCTTTCTTTTTCTAAAAAAGTTAAAACATCAGCATTCGCCTGTTTCTGAGTCATGTGACACATCCTTTAGTTCATAATTTTAAAACAATACAGTCATTATAATATGATAATTTCTAATTAACTATAAATAACACAATATTTTGTAAAATCGCAAAATCATAAATTGACTAATTTATTGATAAGCGTATAATTATATTGTGTCATTTTTAATAAATATTAAAAGAAATAAAAGGAGATTTTATGGGACAGAATAACAACGATAGCAATAAGATCAATCTGACTCAACTAGTCTTACTTGGGTTAGGCGGTTTAATCGGTTCCGGATAGCTCTTTGGTACGTGGGAAGCCTCTTCAGTGGCTGGACCAGCATCGATTATCTCTTGGATAATTGGGTTTATCGTCATCGGATCTATTTCATATAACTATATCGAAATTGGAACAATGTTTCCGCAATCAGGTGGTATGAGTAACTATGCTCAATACACACACGGTTCTCTATTAGGATTTATTGCAGCGTGGGCAAACTGGGTATCACTTGTAACCATCATTCCTATTGAAGCGGTATCAGCCGTTCAATATATTAGTTCTTGGCCTTGGGACTGGGCTAAGCCAACATCTGCATTAATGCACGATGGAACTATCAGTACGATAGGTCTATTTACCGTTTATGCGATTATTATCATCTTTTCACTATTAAACTATTGGTCAGTGAAATTATTAACGTCATTTACAAGCTTAATTTCTATATTTAAACTCGGCGTACCTTTATTAACAATTATTATGTTAATTATCTCAGGTTTCGATACGAGTAATTACGGTTCATCAATAGGTGAATTTATGCCGTACGGTAGTGCGCCAATCTTTGCGGCTACTACAACGTCAGGTATCATTTTCTCATTTAATGCATTCCAAACAATCATTAACATGGGTTCTGAAATTAAAAATCCTGAAAAGAACATTGCACGTGGTATCGCAATTTCTTTAACATTAAGTGCGATTTTATATGTAGCTTTACAAAGTACATTTATCACATCAATGCCACAATCAATGATTCACGAGCACGGTTGGCACGGTATTAATTTCAACTCTCCTTTCGCTGATATGGCGATTCTATTAGGCTTAAACTGGTTAGCTATTTTACTTTATATTGAAGCCGTAGTTTCACCATTTGGTACAGGTGTATCATTCGTCGCAATCACAGGACGTGTATTACACGCAATGGAGAAAAATGGACACATTCCTAAATTCTTAGGAAAAATTAATTCAAAATATAATATCCCACGTGTGGCAATTATCTTTAATGCCATCGTAAGTATGATCATGGTAACGTTATTCCGTGATTGGGACGTACTTGCGGCGGTTATTTCAACTGCAACATTAGTGGCTTATTTAACTGGTCCAACGACAGTTATTGCTTTACGTAAGATGGGTCCTAAATTACACCGTCCATTCCGAGGTGCATTATTAAAATTCATGGCGCCATTCTCATTCGTTTTAGCATCACTAGCCATCTATTGGGCGATGTGGCCAACAACTGCCGAAGTTATCTTTATTATTATTTTAGGTTTACCAATTTATTTCTTCTATGAATATCAAATGAATTGGAGTAATACTAAAAAACAAATCGGCGGTAGTTTATGGATTATCGTTTACTTAATTCTTTTAGCTACAATGTCATTTATTGGTAGTAAAGAATTTAATGGTATTAATTTAATCCATTACCCTTACGATTTCATTGTTATTATTGTATTAGCGTGTATCTTCTATAAACTTGGTACAATCAGTCACTTTGAAAGTATTTACTTCAAACGTGCGAAACGTATCAATAAGAAAATGAAAGAAGATACTATGGATACAACACAACAAGACGTTAATCAACAACAGTCAGAGAAATAAGTAAAATTTAGAAGTGAGACAGAAATTAATTTAGATTTCTGTCTTGCTTCTATTTTTTTGTGTTTTTTTAATGGTAAAGTAAGGATAAATAGCGTATAGGAAGTAGTGATGAGATGGTTACAATTCAAACTGACGGTGGCAGTATTAGAGGTATTGAAAAAGATGGTTTACATATGTTTTTAGGCATTCCCTATGCTTATCCTCCTACTGAACATCGTCGTTTCAAACACTCTGAATTAGTAACAACTTGGGATAATATTATTGATGCTTTAGCTTTTCAAAATATCCCTCCCCAACCTGATAATAAATTAGAAACATTCTTTTCTTCTAAACCTGTTTCATTCAACCAGAGTGAAGATTGTTTATATTTAAATATTTGGTCTCAAAATAATCAACTCAAAAATAAACCAGTTATTATTTACTTTTACGGTGGCGGTTTTGTAAATGGTCATAGATCTGCCGAATTATACACGCCTGAACATATTGTTGAACAACACGATGCAGTAGTCGTGACTTTTAATTATCGCCTAGGCGCTTTAGGCTATTTAGACTGGCCCTATTTTAATCAAAACTATCATAAAAATAATGGGTTATCCGACCAGATCAATGTTTTAAAATGGGTACATCGTTTTATCGAAGACTTTGGTGGCGACCCTCACAACATTACATTAATGGGTCAGTCTGCAGGAAGTATGAGTATTATGGCATTGATGCAACAACCTGAGTTAGATATGTACTATCAAAAAGTCATATTATTAAGTGGTACTTTACAACTCGACACACTACAAAATGGCTATTTGAAAGCACAACATTTTGATAAATTAAGGGAGCACCATTTTCCAAATAAAGAGATAGAAGAGTTAACAGCTAATGAGATTCTAAAATTAATGGCAGAAGATGAAAAAGTTAGCGGGAAATCTAAAGGATTGGAACTTATTTATGCCCCTATTGATGATACAACAATGTGCCGTCCTTTATCCGAATTCACTAAGCCAGTCGTGGTTGGTTACACTCAGGATGAAGGAGATTGTTATATTCGTAATGAGTCGCGCAAATTAGTACCCCAACGATTTGTAGATGTTATGAAATTAAATAATATTAGAATTAATATTGAACAAGCTCAAACGGGTCAGCAACAAGCGCAAGTGGTCACAGACTTATATTTCAAACGGCCTGCCTTACAATTTCTAGATAATTTGAAGAATAATTCTCATAAATGGTTAGCACGTTTCGATTGGTCATTACTGTCTCATCCGGCTTTCAATAGCGCGTATCATATTTTAGATTTAGTGTTTTGGTTTGGGAAAATGGAAATTTTAAACGCTCACGATGTTAAAGATTTAACTTCTGAAAAAGTATTAAGCCAACAAATGATGAACGATTTATTCTATTTCGCGAAGAACAGTATCATGCCATGGGCGCCCTATACCCTTCATCACACTCAACCACATAAATATATTTAATAAAAACAAAGGCAATTTCTATCTAAAATTAGTAGAAATTGCCTTCTAATCATTAATTTTTAGCGTAGTGATAATTTTTCAATGTAAGTACAACGATTAAGCCTAATAAGCCTATAAAGGCACTTACTAAAGTGACCGCTTCGACAGAGATGTTAGATACAACAAGTCCGCCTATAATACCACCGAAACCGATGCCTGCATTAAGACAAGACATATTCCAACTCATCACTTGGCTTGTGTCGTCTTCGACATGTTCAATAATCCCACTTTGAATTGCTGGGTTGGTACTCCATTGAACGATGTTCCAAATAAAGAGCCCTATTAATAATAAGACCGTCGTAGAAAGTATTAAGTTAACGATTAACATCATGACAGTAAATACTGAAAATGCGATAATTAACCAACGTTTACTTGTTAGTTTATCTGCTAAGACACCACCTAATGATGTACCTACGACACCTGCCACACCGTTCACTAATAATGCTAATGATACATATCCCATGCTATGACCATTTTCCAAAATAAGTGGATTAATGTAGACGAATGTTACAGAATTGGCAATAAGAATTAACAGTGTAATCGCCAAGTATTTCACAATTTCTGCAGGACGTAAGATACGAGAAGACGACTGATTGTCTTCTGTCACATGATTAAACATTCGATTCGCATCATTAAGTTCTCCCGCGGTTGGTAAGTATTTCAACATTAATAATCCAGCAAGAAGACTGATTACAATAATAAAGACGAACGTAAAACGCCAACCAATCCAATCACCTATCATTGTTCCAATAGGTACACCGAAGACGTTAGCCCCACTAAAGCCAGTGTAGACAACGCCAATCATTTTACCTCTATTCTTAGGAACGGTAAGCATTGCTGTTAAAGCAAGTACTTTTACAATAATGAGAGAAGCAGCTGCTGAAGATAAAATACGTCCAATAACTAAAATAGTGAAATTAGGCGCTATCGCAATAATACCGTTACCCACGATAAACGCTACCAACGTCCATAGTAAAACTGAACGTGCAGGAAATCGATTGGTTAACTTAACTAATATAGGTCCACAAATCGCAAATGTTAGTGCGTAAAGCGTAACAAGCTGACCGATAATTGGTTCTGAAACGCCTAAGTCGTCACTCATAAGATTCATGATACCAGCGACCATCATTTCAACCATGCCTACGATAAAGACACTAATAATGAATGTCGCTATACGCATGACAGACATGTTATGTTCTCCTTTCTTTGTGTTATCTATACAAATATTGCTCATTAATAAATATGATCCCTTAAAAATAAAAAAACAGCTACAAACTATTTTCCAAGTATTATAACTGTTCTATTATATAATATTCAATTGTAATTTTCTTCAAAAAGGTTTTAATATACTTGTTTATTATCTTTTAAATATTGGTTAATCACTTCTTGTACAGTAATTAATAGTATTAGTAGTCCCATTGTGCCATATACGACATAGTTATTATGAAGTAATATATCAATGCCGAAATTCAAGTTGAAATGATTTTCTGTGAGAATAAATAAAAAGCGTAAAATATTGTATAAAACTAAGATAGTTATTATAAAGCCAATAATATGCGATAAAGTTTTCATATTAATACCCCTTCACTTCATTATTTAGCTTTATTGTAATCATCGTGGATTAATTCAAACTTATATTTTCCTTAATTTTTCCTTAAATAATAATAGCAAGAATAGTTAAATCTCAAAAAGTTTTATAAGATGAATAATGAGGTGTTATTAATGAATGAAGAGGTTCTTATAATTGAAGATGACAAAGATATTAATGAATTAATGAAATTATCTTTAAATACAAAAGGTATTACGCGAGTAACTGCGGTAGATAATATCATTGATGCAAAAACAGAATTACTAAATTTCAATTATCAAGTCGTGTTGTTAGATTTAAATTTAAAATCAGAAAGTGGTTATCAATTATTGAAATACATTGATTTAAAAGATACCGCAGTTATAGTAGTTACAGCGAAGACGACGCACATTGATGTTTATAAAGGATTTGAAAATGGCGCCGTTGATTATATTAAAAAGCCCTTTGATCCAATGGAGCTTTATTACAGGGTATCAATCCATTTAAAGAATAACTCAGACGAGATTTATACTTATCAACATTTAAAAGTAAACTTTAATAGTATGGAAGTTTATATACATAATCAGCTAATTAATCTAACTAATCGTGAGTATAATTTACTTACTTTTCTTATTAAAAATAAAAACCAAGTACTTACAAAAGAACAACTGTATTCTAAAGTCTGGGGCTACGATACTGGCGTTGATGATAATACGCTAATGGTTCATATTCGAACATTACGTAAAAAGATAGAAGATGAACCAAATACGCCAAAGTTAATCAAAACGGTGCGTAGTAAAGGCTATATGTTTAAGGAAGCTCAATATGAATAAGCGCTTTATTATAAAATTCTTCAAATATATGTCGATATTTCTTGTTGTTAATTTTATTGTATCTGTAGCTTTTGTATTTTTTATGTTTTATACACTTGTTGTTAATCTTTATGATGGTATGAATGCTATTAGTTCTGAAGATTTAGAACTCTACAACATTACTGACGAGCCAAATGAAAGGATAAAAAATTTAGCTAAAAAGCAAAATGCATCTCTTTATGTCACCAAAAAGAATGGTGATATCTCTTATCCTAAACATCTAAAATCTAAAAATATTAAGCCTATTATACTCAAGAATATTAATAATGCTAATTCTATAGAATCTGATCGTGGCATATATTTAGTTTATATTTATGATAATTTAACTAAAAATTATGCTATACGTAATAGTGACGATATTGATGCAAACCAGTTGCTAGATAGTATTAAAACTCAAGACTATAATCGTTTTAATTACAACGTTTCAGATGGCTTGCTCACTTTCACTAAGAATTCTAATTTTAGACAAGACTCCCCCTCAATAGAAGCTGGAGAACGAGCAAGTATGTCTTTCATTAAAATTACATGTATTTTTATTCTTGTAAATATAGTTTTAGTAGCGCTAACTGCTTTCTTTATTTCCAAACGTTTAACAAAGCCGTTATCATACTATATTGATTGGATTGGTAATCTGTCACAAGGTAAGCTACATCAGCCTACTTCTAAACGTAAAATTAAGAAAAAGCGTAAGACTTATCCAGAATTAGATACCTCGTTAACGCAACTGAATCAACAAATGTTGTCGAATAAGATTTATCATAATCAAATTGACTACTATAAATCTAAATGGATTAGCCAAATTTCTCATGATTTAAAATCACCGTTAACTACAATTTACGGCTATTCTAAATTAATTCAAACAGATGAATCATCTCAACCGTATGTTCAGCTTATCGTTGAAAAGTCTCTATTTATGAGTAAATTAATTGATAGCTTGAATACTACGTTCGATGCTGAAACTCGTCAAATGAAACAGGACAAAGAACATTTTCCAATCAAATCAACGGTCGATCATATTACATCGATTATTGGATATGAAGCTATTTCACTTACGTACAACCTTAATGGAAAAGACGAATTTTACGGTAACAAGTTATATTTTGAGCGTTTGTTAATCAATTTAATTAATAACAGTATTGAACATAATAATGAGAATCCAGCTATTGATATTACATTTACGCTTGAGGACATTAATTTAGTCATCGATTATAAAGATAATGGTCAAGGTATTGCTAAAAATAATATTGAACAATTAATTAAACAATCATATACTTCAAAGCTTAATAAAGAACAACATGGTGTGGGACTATCAATTATTCAAGATGCCGTTAATTATCATAATGGGCATATTGAACTTGTTCCTATTTCTAAAGGAGTTCATTTCCATATTGTGCTTATCAGTGAAGAAGACCCACAATAACACACAAGGCAGTTTACCGTTCACCTATATGAACGATAAACTGCCTTTTTATATTTAATAATCATTCACTTTCATGTTCGTTACTTTTTATTGGGGCTTCGCGGGCTACTAATTGATGGCGCGCATTAAAGAATTGATTATAACTTAAATATGTTGCGATTAAAGCTGACATGATAGTGGCAGTAGTATGAATAAACACTACGAGCAATTGGAATTTAATCGCTTGTAATGGTGGTGTGCCTCCAATAATTAGTCCTGTCATCATACCTGGAATTGAAACTAACCCGTATGTTTTAACTGAATCAATCGTTGGGACAATTGCTAGACGTATACTTTCTCTGATTGATTCTTTAGAAGCAAGCTTAGGCGTTGCAGCTAACGTTAACTTAGACTCAATGTCAGTGACATCTTTGACAAAGGCACGGTCTAAATTCTGATAGGCTAAGTTAATAGCGATTAAGCCATTGTTAGCCAACATACCACCAATAGGAATAACTTCGTTGGCTTTAAAATCAATCGCGCCTGCCAACACTGTTGCTGTTAAAGGTAACGCTGTTCCGATAAAAATAGCCACAAAAGAAATGAAAAATGCATGATGCATAACTGGTGACGCTCGGTTAATCGTATTCCATGAGGCATTCACAATAATGACAAGGACGGCTAGAATAAGAATCCACGCTTCGTCAATTTTAAAAATATAGTGAAGCACAAAGCCTAAAATAATCAATTGGACGACGGCACGAATAGACGCTACAACTAAATCTTTAATAATGTGCAGGCCTTCTTTATAAGAAATAAAGATAGGTATTAACAGTAATAACGCAGTTAAACAGAGGGCTGTATTACTCATCTTGATTCAAGTCCTCCTCTTTAGTAATCTGTCCATCGGTAATCGTAATTCTTCTTTGAAAATAGCGCATACTTTCATCATCGCTATGTGTAATCCATAAAATTGCGACCCCTTCATGTGCCAATTCAAAGATAATATCTTCAATCTTTTCTTTATTATGCGTATCCAATGCACTTGTCGATTCATCCAACAATAAAATTTCGGGACGATACATTAATTGTCGCGCAATTGTTATTCTTTGACGTTCACCGCCAGATAAGTGTTCAATGCGATCATTAAGTTGATAATGACCTAAACTGACTTTCTCAAGCAATTGTTGCGCTTTCTCTTCATCAAAGTCATCTCCATGCGCAAGAGCGGGAAACGCCATATTATCTCTAATCGTTTCACCAAATAACTGGCTTTGTTGCATTAAATAGCTAATTTTTGAGCGCAATTCTTCGGGTGGATAGTCATTATAAGGTTTTCCTTTGAAAAGTAGCTCCCCCTTCGTAGGGCTTATTAAGTTGTTGATTTGTTTAAGAAATGTACTCTTACCGCTTCCAGATGGGCCTATAATAGCTACTGTTTCTCCTGCTTCCAATTGAAAATTAACATCGTCTAATATAACCCGTCTATCCGCTTTATATGTAAGATGTTTTACTTCTAATAACATAGCCGTCCCTCCTCTTCATCATTATTTACAACACCAAATTAAATCATTACATAAAAACAATTTTTATATTAATTAATTTTCTCCTTTATAATAACAAAAAAGAAGTGGAAGAGTGTAACTCAAGTTTGTCCCTTGAGCTATTCTTTTCCACTTCTCTATAATCATTTTATTTCCACAACATCATACCAACAATTGTAAAATAGGATATGCCGTTGTTAATCATATGTAGCGTAATCGTCGTGGCGAGATTGCGTCCACTGAAATGATAAGCTACAATGAAACATGTGGCCATAATCAAATATGGACCTATTTCAAAAATTGAAGTTGCGTTTATGACATGCAAACTTGCAAAAAATACAATTGAAACTACGTACATTAAGCCGTATGTCAATTTCTTACCTAACTCATGAATGATTAAATGTCTAAACAATAATTCCTCTACGATAGGCGTAATAATAACAATATCTAAAAAGAGTATCGGCCAAATCCAAGTCGTTTTGAATAATTGAATAATTTGTTTATTATTCTCCGTCTCATCAAATTGATATTTCTTAGGTAAAAATTCCATCCCAAACGCATACGCATAATTTAATAAATACATCGCAATGAACACGATAACGATGAGTACGATATGCTTTTTCAAATCTTTAAACCGTTGAATTGCCAATGGAATAAGTGTTTTACGATGCATTAAGTAAAATAAAAGCAACACTAGACACTGGCCTATTAATGCGAATACTTGACTAATCCCCATGGCTTGTCGCGTAAATTCATTTTCAGAACTGCTGCCTGTTAATAAAACCATAAACAACATCACAAAAAATGATAATACAATTGGTAACAACATACTAAATCCTAAGTATCCCGGTATTAACCAAAAGTCACGTTTAACTACGCGTTTAGAGGCAAATTCATTCTCCAACTGTGGCTTCTGTGAAAGTGATTGCGAATCTTTATATTCCGAAGTCATATTTTTCTCCTTTTCTTCTTATCTTTGAAAAGTAAGTTACCCAACTCTTTTCAAATATTAAAAGAACCTTTCAACCATTGTAATAATAAATATCACCAATTGTACAGAGCTATGGTAAAGATAAGACGCTGCTAAATTTTTACCACTATATAAATAAACGACGATGGCTCCTATTGATAATATCATGTACGGTATCATCTCCATGATTGATATTAAATCATATACATGCAAGATGACTTCAATAAACAAACTTAAAATAACAACGAGTGCGAGATTCCACTTTTTACCTAGTTCATGTATGATCAAATGTCTCAAGATTAACTCTTCCACTAAAGGTCTCAAGATTACCATACTCACAAAGGCAAAAATTATCGCCCCAGGATGATTAAATAGCCCTTCTAATCGAATGAGTGCTTGCGTCTTTTCATATCCAAAAGGCGACGGGATAAATTGTGCTAACATATTAAAACCAAAGTACAAAATCAAACTAATGATAGTTACGCACGCTATTACTCCTACGTAACGTTGTTTAACATAATACAACTGGCGTCGCGCAACATCAGCAATATAATATTTATGCAAGGCAAAAAACGCCCCAATCGCAATAAACTGTGCAATAACGAAACTAATGCTTAATGTTAAATTATATAAATATAAAGGTGGCGGATCTTGGGTAATCATCGCCGTCACACCTAAAACACCAAAGACGATAATAATTGGCATTAATATTTGAAAAAATATGTAAATAGGAAGTAATAGAAAATCTTTCTTTACAATGTCGTTGGTTCCCCACCGATTTCTCGGAACCACACGCGCTACAACTTCTTTACTCATAACACACCTCAACTATTTCTTTGCTTAACCTTACCACAGAAAACCAATTATTTTTTATATTTTAAATTGTAACAAAGTTGCGATTATAAAAAATTTAAAATTTATTAAAAATTTGAATTGTAAAAAAGAAGTGTTGGTGTATGATTGAAATTGTAAAAGGATATAAGGGGGAAGTTTTAATTGTTATCATTACTTACAACAATGCAATTTATTGTAAATGTTATGATTTTTATAATCATATTTGCAGTAATCATCCTTGTTTTGATTTTCCTATTCAAAGATAAAGGGCAATCACAACATAGTGTATTACGTAATTATCCAGTTCTAGGACGCGTACGTTATTTTGCTGAGAAAATCGGTCCAGAATTACGTCAATATCTATTTGCGAATGATACAGAGGGGAAACCATTTTCAAGAAATCAATATACTAATATTGTCTTAGCCGGCAAATATAATACACGTATGTCAAGTTTCGGTTCACAACGTGACTATGAAGAAGGTTTCTATATTCGTAATACGATGTTTCCACTACAACGAAATGAACTTCACATTGATAACGCCTCAATGATTTCAACATTCGTATATACAGTGGATAATGAGCGATTGTTTAAAAGAGATGAACATCGTGATAGAAAAGATATTGATCCATACTATTTATCATCAGACAATGCGGTGGTCTTAGGTGAAGAACTTGCGCATCCATTTAGAATCAAACGTTTAGTAGGACAATCGGGGATGAGTTATGGTGCGCTAGGTGGACGTGCAATTACCGCGTTATCACAAGGACTAGCACGTGCCGGTACATGGATGAACACAGGTGAAGGTGGTTTATCAGAATACCATCTCAAAGGTGGCGGCGATATTATCTTCCAAATTGGGCCAGGATTATTTGGTGTGCGTGACAAGGATGGCAACTTTAGTGACGATAAGTTTATGGAAATGGCACAACATAAAGAAGTTAAAGCCTTTGAACTTAAACTTGCCCAAGGTGCGAAAACACGTGGTGACCATATGGAAGCTAATAAAGTGACAGAGGAAATTGCTCAAATTAGAAATATTGAACCATATAAAACAGTTAACTCACCTAACCGCTTCGAATTTATCAACTCTCCAGAAGATTTATTAAAATTCGTGGACAAGATACGTCAATTAGGTCAAAAACCAGTGGGCTTTAAAATTGTCGTGAGTAAAGTAGAAGAAATCGAGAAACTTGTGCAAACAATGATTCAACTTGATATCTATCCAGACTTTATTACTGTCGACGGCGGTGAAGGTGGTACGGGAGCCACTTTCCAAGAGCTTCAAGATGGCGTCGGCCTACCACTATTTACTGCTCTACCTATCGTTTCAGGTGTATTAGAACGCTATAAAGTGCGTGATAAGATGAAGATTTTCGCTTCAGGAAAATTAATTACCCCTGACAAAGTAGCCATCGCTTTAGGTCTAGGTGCAGATTTAGTAAACATCGCTCGGGGTATGATGATTAGCGTTGGTTGTATTATGAGCCAACAATGTCATCTTAATACTTGCCCTGTCGGTGTAGCGACAACAGATCCTAAGAAAGAGAAAGCTTTAATTGTAGAAGAAAAACAATATCGTGTAACCAACTACATAACAAGCTTACATGAAGGATTATTTAATATCGCTGCTGCAGTAGGCGTTAAAAGCCCAGATGAAATTACAAGCGACCATATCGTTATTAAACGAAAAGATGGTTCTATTGAAAATATCGCAAATTATAAACTTAAATTAATTGATTAAATATAAACGAGGTTGAGGTTAAGACATTAATAACTTATGCTCTGGGAAACCGATAAACGGTGTCCCAAAAGCAGGATTCTCGGCAGATACCGTCACGATTCGACAAAATTTGAAGAACAATTTTGCTCATCGTTCGGTTCTGCTCAAATCCTAAACACTTTTGTCCCAACCTCACTTCGTTTATTAATTCCTAGTAATTTGGTTTGATTTAAATTGAAACTGCTGTATAATATGGTTAAAAATATCAGAATATTCTATCAATTTGAGGTTTTATTTATGACAGAACAACATCCAAACTGGAAATTTGAAACTCAAACGATTCACGCAGGTCAAGAAGTTGATGAATTCTCGAAATCTCGTGCCGTTCCAATCTATCAAACTTCAAGCTATGTTTTTGATAACACACAGCATGCACAAGACTTATTTTCACTGGCTAAACCCGGCAATATCTATACACGTATCATGAACCCTACGCAAAACGTCTTTGAAGAACGTATCACTCAACTTGAAGGTGGCGTAGGTGCCTTAGCAACGTCTTCTGGACAAGCTGCTATTGCCCTTGCCTTACTCAACATTGTAGAATCAGGTTCAGAAATTGTTGCTTCGTCTAATCTTTATGGTGGTTCATATAATTTACTTCATATTACCTTTGAAAAGTTAGGCATTAAAGTTCATTTCGTCGATCCAAGCAATCCAGATAATTTTAAATCAGCAATTAATGACAATACACGCGCAGTATATGCCGAAACAATCGGTAACCCGGCAATTGATGTATTGGATATTGAAGCGGTAGCGAAGATTGCACACGATAATGGCGTACCTTTAGTAATTGATAATACGTTCGCCTCTCCATACCTATGCCGTCCATTTGAACATGGTGCCGATGTAGTTATTCATTCTGCCACTAAATTTATTGGTGGCCATGGTACATCTATTGGTGGCGTTATTGTAGATAGCGGTAAGTTCAATTGGGATAATGGTAAATTCCCAGGATTAGTTGAACCTGACCCAAGTTATCATGGCATTTCTTATACTAACGATGTAGGTGAAGCGGCTTATATTACTAAAGCACGTGTTCAACTCTTACGTGATTTAGGTTCAGCCGTCTCTCCATATAACGTGCATGAATTCTTAATTGGTCTTGAAATACTTCATTTACGCATGGAACGTCACTCTGAAAATGCCTTAAAAGTAGCACAATTCCTTGACCAACACCCTAAAGTAACTTGGGTAAATTATCCTGGACTTGAAAATAGTCAATATCATCATTTAGCTAATAAATATTTACCTAAAGGACAAGGCGCCATCTTAACTTTCGGCGTAGATGGTTCTATCGAGGATATCGCCCACTTTGTCGATGAGTTACAATTATTCTCATTACTTGCCAACGTTGGCGATTCTAAATCATTAGTTATCCATCCGGCTAGCACAACGCATCAACAATTAACGGAAGAAGAACAACGTCAGTCAGGCGTCCTTCCAGAAATGGTCCGCTTATCTATCGGAACTGAAAATGTTGATGATATCATCCAAGATCTCGACGCAGCACTAAATTCAATCTAAAAAATATAAAGGTTGAGTCATTAACTGTTTAAATTTTAAGAAACTACTTAATAGTTACTCAAAGTTTAATTAATGGCCCAACCTTCTTATTAATCATCTGTCATATTACTTTTTTGAGTGAATCCCATACGTTTTAATTGTCTTACTGTGCCTTCCATATTAACTTTCTTATCATTTTTAGAAGTTAAGGCTAATGAGAAGTATTGTTTAATTTCTTTGATATCTCCCTTTGTATAATCGATATCTATATTTTCCACCCATTTACCATGATTATTCTCTAAATGATATGTCACACCTTTTAAATGTTTCAATGGACGGTTCTCTTTAAACGCATTCTTACCTTCTTTTTTCGACATGCCTAAATCATTGTATTTCAATATGCTCACCGTCGATTGTTTGACTACCTTATTCTTCTTATAAGATAACGTCGTTAAGACATGCTTACCTTCCACGTTCCCCTCATATGTTTTAGAACGCTCTTTACTACAAGCCCCTAGTATACCTACGCTTAACACTAAGATTATCGTTAACGTTAAGAATTTTTTCATCCTATTCATCTACTTCCCACTATGTCATTTTCAACTAAATTATATCTCATTATCTATAACATTACCTTATACTTTCTATTACAAACACTTTTTTCAGAAAATTAAATCTAGGCATGCTACAATAACAGTATCTATTTCTATTGGGAGCGTGTGAAAATGAAAGAATCAATCGAATTACTCAAATCATTAACGGACGTTAATGGCATCGCTGGTTATGAACATCAGGTTAAGGAGAAAATGCGTGAGTATCTCGAACCAGTGAGCGATGAAATTATTGAAGATGGTTTGGGTGGCATTTTCGGGAAAAAAGAAAGTAAAAATGGTACTAAATCATTAATGGTGGCAGGTCATTTAGACGAAATCGGCTTTATTGTTACTAAAATCGATAAAGACGGCTTTATTAAATTCCAACCTATTGGTGGTTGGTGGAATCAAGTGATGTTATCACAAAAAGTGACTATTACCACTGATGATGGTACGGAAATACGTGGTATTATTGGATCTAAACCACCACATGCGTTAAGTGCTGAAGAAAGAAAACAACCCGTTCAAATTAAAGATATGTTTATAGATATTGGTGTACGAAGCAAGGAAGACGCAGAACAACACGGTATCGAGGTCGGTAATATGATTACACCTTATAGCGAATTTGAACAATTAGCTAACGGTAAATATTTAACGGCTAAAGCGTTTGATAACCGTTATGGTTGTGCATTAGCTGTCGATGTACTAAATAACATTAAAGATGAAAATATTGGTATCAATGTTTATGCAGGAGGCACAGTACAAGAAGAAGTAGGCTTACGTGGTGCGAAAGTAGCTGCTAACAAGATTAAACCTGATTTAGCCATTGCAGTTGATGTAGCAGTCACTTATGATACACCAGGAATGACTAATCTAGGCAGTGATACAGCTATTGGTAATGGTCCTGTCGTAATTTTAATGGATGCTTCTAACGTTGCGCATCAAGGCTTACGTCAACACATTAAAGAAGTCGCTAAGAAACATTATATCACGGTACAATGGGATACAACGCCTGGTGGTGGCACTGATGCAGGTAGTCTTCATGTCGCTAACGAAGGTATTCCAACCATCTCAATTGGTGTAGCTCTTCGTTACATGCACTCTAACGTTTCTGTACTCCATACTGACGATTATGAAAATTCAGTACGCCTAGTTACAGAAATCATACGTTCACTTAACGACGACGCATACGATAAAATTAAATGGTAATGATTACCTATTAAACATTAAAAGGCTGAGCCATAAAAGAATGGCTCAGCCTTTAGCTTTATCAGTAGTTGTCCGAAATGAAATTAAGACATTAATACTTTGTGCTTTGGAAGACCGATAAACAGTGTCCCAACTTTCCCCTTATTCTACTGAGTTTTTCCAACTGTTATCACTTAACATTTCGCCTGGCCAAGTATAAGCCATGACGCCTCCGTCAATACGAATGGTTTCTCCAGTCACAAATGAACTATCATCTGAAGCTAAGAACGCGACAAGTTTACCTACTTCTTCTGCTTTACCTAATCGACCAAGTGGCGTTACCCATTTTTGATTTTCACGGAATGTTTTACCCGCTTCATCTTCTTCTGTACCAGCTAAATTATCAACTAATGGCGTTTCAATTGTACCTGGTGCAATCGCATTAGCGCGAATATTCTCACGACCATATTCAATCGCAATTGACTTCGTGAAATTGATGACTGCCCCTTTCGCCGCATTGTAGCCTGAACGATATAAGTCTGCAGCTTGGCCTGAGAATGAAGATGTATTAATAATTGAACCACCGTTCTCCATCATTAATGGTAATAAGAATTTTGTTACTAAGAACGTTCCTCTCATATCAACTGCCATGATTTTATCAAACACTTCTACTGGATATTCATGAATACGGCCAGCGTTATCATCGACGCCTGCATTATTAAAGATAACATCAATGCGTCCATACTCTTTTTTCGCTTGATCAGCAAAGTCTTGAACCTGTTTATCATCTGAAATATCCACTTTATACGCCGTTGCTTTACCACCATTATTATTAATGTCTGCAACCGTAGATTCAAGTTCATCTGCAATATCTAGCGCTAAAACATGCGCACCTTCATTAGCTAACACTTGCGCTGAAGCTCGACCAATTCCAGTACTTGCCCCTGTAATGACTGCTATTTTATTTTCTAATCGTTTCATAACGCATTCACTCCATTTTTTAAATATCTGTCTAGAAGTTCAAGTTTTATATAATTCTTATGTTCCACTCTTGAAGTGTACTCAAACCCCTTCTGAAAATGATAGCGCTTTACCTTATCACCTTAATTTACTTATTTTAATTTGTTATATCTTATAAATATTATAATTTTTTCTTATGTAAAATTTCTGAAAATTGGTATATTTTAAAATAATGTTTGTTATACTTTACGTTAACTAACAAAGGGGGCTGCTTTATGACTACAAAGGCAAAAGAAAGACCATCTTTAATTAATCGATTTCTTAATATTGTTGAAAAAGCAGGTAATAAATTACCAGATCCTTCCGTACTATTCTTTTTAATGTGTGTGGGCTTAGCCGTCATCACATGGATTGTGTCGTTATTCGATGTGTCAGTTAAACACCCGGGTAGCGGAGAAATGATACATATTAAAAATATTATCAGTACCGAAGGCATCGCAATGATTATGAATGATGCAATTAAGAACTTTTCAGAATTCCCTACACTTGGGCTTGTACTAGCTGTCATGATTGGTGTAGGTGCCGCTGAAAAGTCAGGCTATTTCGATAAACTAATGATTTCAGTAGTCAATAAAGCCTCAAAGAAGATGATTGTACCTACTATCATCTTGATTGGTATTTTAGGAAGTTTAGCTGGGGATGCTGCGACAGTTATCTTACCACCACTCGCAGCGATGATCTTCATTAAAATTGGTTACCATCCCATTGCTGGCTTAGCTATGGCCTACGCTTCAGCTGTTGGAGGATTTGGTGCTAACTTACTTATCGGCATGCAAGATGCTTTAGTATATGCTTTTACAGAACCTGCGACAAAGATTGTTTCTGATAGCGTAAAGATTAACGTCGCAATGAATTGGTATTTTATTGCAGCGAGTGTCTTTCTCGTGTTGCCGGTCATTTATTTTACAACGACTAAAATCGTGCTACCACGCCTAGGTACCTACGATGAAAGTCAATCTACCATCGATGAGGAAGAAGAAACATCATCAACTATAACAACAACAGAGAAGCGCGCATTATTCTGGGCAAATATGTCATTTATCGTTTTAGTCGTTGCACTTATTATTTGTTGCCTTCCTGAAGGTAGCTGGCTACGTAACGCTAAAACAGGTAGTCTGATTGATGATTCCCCACTTATTAATGGCGTGGGTCTCGTTATTCTCGTACTTTTTTTAATACCTGGTATTGCCTACGGCGTTCTTAGTAAACAAATCAACAATTCTAAAGATTTAGGCGCCATGGTGAGTGAATCTTTAGGTTCAATGGGAGCGTTCATCCTAATCGTCTTCTTTGCCGCTCAATTACTCGCCTTTCTACAATGGAGTAACCTAGGCATTATTGTCTCTGTTTACGGGGCTAAGTTATTACAACATCAAAGCGGTATTGTACTCATTATCGGTATTATCGTGTTAAGCAGCTTAATCAACCTCATCATTGGCAGTGCCTCTGCTAAATGGGGCATTCTCGCTCCAATCTTTGTGCCGATGATGATTTTAGTGGGCTACCACCCTGCTTTTACGCAAATGATTTATCGTGTAGGTGACTCAGTTACAAATCCAATTACACCTATGATGCCTTACTTACCACTCATCTTATCTTATGCGCAAAAGTATGATAAAAATATGAAGCTTGGTTCTCTACTTTCAAGTCTTATGCCATATACAATTGCCCTATCTATCATATGGACACTCTTTATTATTGTATGGTACTTAATCGGACTTCCATTAGGACCAGGTGGACCAATTAAAATACCAAAATAACATGTAAATTCAGTTATTTTTCGACTAAATAAAGTCGATGATCATTTTCATAAATAAATTAAATACTTGGGTAAATAAATTCTTATTTATTAAATAAGATTTCTGCTCCAGTCCCTTTTTCAAACGGCAATATTACGGTAAAATATAAGTATAGAGAGTGTATAAATTCAGCTATTTTTTAGCAATTTAGGAGGACACGATGGAAGAACGTATAGGTTTAATAGATATTGGGTCAAACACCATCAGGCTAGTTATATTTAAATTTGATAAAGCGACAGGGATTAATGAATTACTAAACATTAAAACACCTGCCCGTCTTAGCCAATATCTCAATAAAGATAACGAAATGAGTAAAGAAGGTATTCAAGTTTTAATAGATGCCTTACACAGTTTTAAATCCGTTTCTGAGAAGTTTAACGTCACAGAATTACATCCAATTGCGACAGCTGCAATTCGTCAGTCTAAAAATAATGCTGATATTATAAAAGCAGTCAAAAAAGAAGTCGACATGGATATTAAAATTGTCCCTGAAGAAGATGAAGCGTTTTACGGTTACTATGCGATTACACATACCACAGAAATTGAAAACGGCGTTTCAGTAGATATTGGTGGTGGTTCAACAGAGGTCACATTATTTAAAGATAAAGAACTTCTTAAAGCACATAGTTTCCCATTTGGCGTCGTAACGCTAAACCGCAAATTCTTCGACGGCAAAGCGCACAACGACAAAGGTGCCATTAAAGATATGGAGAAATTCTTAGCACAACAATTCGATACATTAGATTGGTTAAAAGGCCAAGATGTCTCACTTGTAGGTGTAGGTGGTTCTGCACGTAACGTCGCTCGTATCCACCAAGCGAAACATTCTTACCCTATCGGTGGCGTGCATAACTATACAATGACATATAAAGATATCGATGAAGTCTTTGACCTTATTCGTAAAAGTTCTCGTGATGAGTTAACGAACCTTGATGGCTTAAGTCGCGATCGTGCTGACATTATTTTACCTGCCGTTTCTGTCTTTAAAGCACTTTATAAGAAAGTAGACGCAAAACAATTTACATTTTCAAGAAATGGGCTTCGTGAAGGCTATATCATTCATCAAGTGAATGAACGCTATCCTGATGTATTCGATAAGCACAATGTGCGTAAAGAATCGATTCATTTCTTAGCACGTGAATATATTATTGAAGACGTGACATCACAAGTACGATTAAAACTGGCGAAATCTTTACTTGCACAACTTATCGAGATGGCTGATTTAGATATTAGTGAGAACGACCAACGTTTATTTGAAGAAGGGACTTATATTTATTACTTAGGTAGTTTTATCGATTCCGATTCAAGTTCACCACATACATACTATATTATCGCGAACTCAATGATTAATGGCTATACACATAAAGATCGTGTCAAATTAGCATTATTAGCTAGTTTTAAAAATAAATCATTATTGAAATTCTATTGCGAAGAAACGGACTGGTTTAGCAATAAAGAAATAGATACAATTCAAACTCTCGGGGGTATTATCAAGTTCATCAATGCATTAAACATCTCACACACTAGTTTCGTTGAAGATGTCGTATTGAAGAAGAAGAAAAAAGGTGACGAGGATTACGAACTAACCGTATTTTATACTGAAGGTGAACCTGTCGCTGAAGAGTATCAAGCTGTAAGACAGAAAAAACATATAGAAAAGATACTTAAAGGGAAAGTTTCCATCATCTTTACAAAATCTTAAAATAACTATGCTATTTTAAAGTTAGGTAGTTATGCCTTCCACTAAAAAATTAATTAAACAAAGTATATTTGAGGAAATGACGAGGTGTATTCGGAATATGCAAACTCAATTGGGAGAAAATGATATTAGCTTACCACAATACTATAATAACCGCGAATTAAGTTGGTTAGACTTCAACTATCGTGTACTTCAAGAGTCATATGATAATAACAATCCATTATTAGAAAAATTAAACTTTATTTCTATTTTTAGCTCAAACTTAGATGAATTCTTTATGGTGCGTGTGGCCGGCTTAAAAGACCAAGTGAAATTAGGCTATGACAAACCTGAAAACAAAGCACAAATGACGCCACAAGAACAAGTCGATGCCATCCAAGAAAAAGCTAAAAAATATGTAAACAAACAATATGAACGTTATAACGAATTAATGAACGAACTAAAAGATTACGACATCGTAATGTGTGAACCAGACAAATTATCAGAATCTCTATTAGAAAAGTTAGAAAGGGACTTTAAATTAACCATTCTACCAACATTAACACCGCTTGGTATCGATGCGTACCACCCTTTCCCAAAACTTAATAACAAAAGCTTAAACATCTTCGTTGATATTGATACAGAGGATGCGATTAATTCAGCGATTGTACAAATTCCATCGCTAATTCCAAGATTCTTAACTTACAACGAAGGTCCTAAGCAATATGTCTTGATGATTGAAGATGTGATTTCATACTTCATCAATTATTTATTCACAGGATATGAAGTTTTAAATACGTTCACATTCAGAATTACAAGAAATGCCGATTTAACTATCCATGAAGATGGTGCTGAAGACTTATTAATCGAAATTGAACGTTTCCTTAAAGAACGTAAAAGCGGTTCTGCCGTGCGCTTAGAAGTAGATGGTCGCACTGCGAATCGTGATGATTTAGACTGGTTGGTTGAAACATTAGAAGTAGATAAACAAGACGTTTATTTCTTAGATGGTCCATTAGATTTAACATTTATCTTTAGCTTAGTTGATCATCTATCTCATAAACTAAATTATTTAACTTATAAGAAGTATTCACCACAAATTTCTCGTTCTTTAGGTAATAACAATGTATATGAATTAGCATTAAAACGTGATATCTTCTTCCACCACCCTTACGAATCATTTGAACCTATCGTCGACTTTATACGTGAAGCGGCGGATGATCCAAATACAATTGCGATTAAACAAACGCTTTATCGTGTAAGTAAAGATTCACCGATTATCAACAGTTTAAAAGAAGCTGCTGAAAAAGGTAAACAAGTAACGGTGCTAGTAGAATTAAAAGCTCGTTTCGATGAAGAAAATAATGTGCACTGGGCACGTATGTTAGAAGATGCAGGTTGTCACGTGATTTACGGTATGACACATTTAAAAACACACAGTAAAATCGCCCTAGTCGTTAAACGTATCGGCGGCGAATTAACATCATTCGTCCATCTCGGTACAGGTAACTATAACGATAAAACAGCGAAACTTTATACTGACATGGGCATTATTACCACTAATAAAGAAATTGCAGAAGACGCGATTAACTTCTTCAATTACCTAAGTGGCTACTCAGTGAAACCAGGGTACAATAAATTAATCGTTGCGCCATTCGATATTCGTGACGTCTTTATCGACCGTATCGATAAAGAGATTAATAGTCACCTTCAACATGGCAACGGTAAGATTATGATGAAGATGAACTCTTTAACTGATAAAGCTATCATTGAAAAGTTATTCGAAGCATCACAAGCCGGCGTGAAGATTCAACTTATCATCCGAGGTATTTGTTGCTTAAAACCAGGCATTCCTGGTATTAGTGAAAATATCGAAGTAGTAAGTATCGTAGGACGTTTACTTGAACATTCTCGTATTTATTACTTCCATAACAATGGCGATGAGCGCATTTATTTATCATCTGCCGATGTAATGACACGTAATATGATTAAACGTGTGGAAATTTTATTCCCTGTTGAAGATAAAGAAATTGGTAAACGTTTAGTAGACTTTATGAATTTACAATTATCTGATAATCAAAAAGGTCGTTATCAAGACCAAGAGGGTAACTACCATTATGTTGAAAATAATTTATCACCATTAAATTCTCAAGTATATTTAATGCGTGAAGCTGTTGAATATGGCCAAGAACTAAAGAAACAATCTGCGCAACCATCAGGCATGCCTGTCGTTTCTAAACGTAAAGCAGGTTGGGTTAACCGTATTCGACGTTCATTAAAAAAATAGGATTTTAATACGAAAAAGCTAGGTTTAATTCCAAACTATAGGCGTAGAAATGATTCAATTATGAATTATTTCTACGCCATTTTCATATTAATACTTCGTATTGTTTGGCTCGCGTTCCTGGGAGACAACTTCAGCCAGCCCATACTGACGTTTGGGCCCCAGTCTTCAGTTTGTCTTGTTTCCCTAGGAGTCTCGCCAACAATACTATGTTATATACATGTAATTTTACACTTAAATACTTTGCAGTTAAATCGACTTTGCTTACTTTAATATCGATAAATCACATTAATATTAAATAATTACTTAGTACTGAGATATTTTTAACTCAATCTCACTTTTTATTTTTCAGGGTTTTGGTACCAATGTTTGAGGAAGGTGTATAAGACGTTGCTATAGGTCTCTAATTCTGAGGCTTCTATTTTTTCGTCTACGCTATGTGCTTCTTCAAGGCTTCCTGGTCCATATAAAATAGTCGGAATACCAAAATGCGCTGTCCAACCACCATCTGTAACAGTCGTACTCATACCATATTGCATGTCGGTACCATTTACTGTTCGATGCGCATCTTGTAATTGTTTAAATCCGGGATGTTCTGTTGGAATCGTAAAGCTCGGGAAGATTTCACCTTTATCTTCAATCATAGATTCTCCGCCCCATTCGAATTGTAACGGGTTCTCTCGTAACCAAATATCTGCATTGGCCATTCGATTCAAGTAATCTTCAATTTCCGCTATAACATCTTCATAGCTTTCATTTGGCAAGTAGTGTACCGTAATCCACAATCGGCACTCATCTGCAATAAAGGCTGGATGACGGCCACCTTCTATCACTGCTGGATTAATAGTATTGGCACCTGGTGGCATACCAGGACTATGTTTCATAACGGCCCAATGTTGTTCTAACTCATTCAAGGCTTGTATGACTTTGGTCATCTTTTCTATAGCGCTTGCGCCAAATAAGCCACCGCCTGCATGAATGGTTTGGCTACGGGCACCATCATGGATAGTATTTTTACTTTTCACTGTTACCCAGCCTGTAATAACGCCACCTTGACCTAATGCCATCATTTCACTCGTATCTAATACTAAAGCTAAATCCGCTTTCGGACCAATTTCACACGCTAATTTTGTTCCCGCTTCGCCTACTTCTTCACCTACGACCGATTGTACGATAATATCGCCTTCAGGTTGGCGTCCTTCTTGGCGTAACTTTTCAAGAACATAAAATAATGAGGCCATGCCACCTTTCATATCACTCACACCACGACCATAAAGCCAGTCGCCACTTTGCGTAAGTTTAAATGGTGGATAAGTCCAGTTTGAGTCATCATCGACAGAAGCTACGTCTACATGACCATTTAAAATTAACTTCGGTGCATCAGGATTCTTACCTTTCAAGGTGCCTACAATCACGCTATCATTCTTATACAGTTGTTCACGTTGAATGCTAAAACCTATGTCTTTTAATACATGTTCAATCTCATCTTGTAGTGGATCTGTATTACGTCCAGGAGGGCTCTCCGTATTATACTTAACCAATAAATCTAATAAGTCATAAAGACGTTGTTCCATATCAGTCACATCCTTGTATAAAATTGAATACACTAAGCGTATGTCAATTCTAGTGTAACATTTTACAGGATATTATTTAGCCCCTGTTTACACTGGTCGGACAATGACTTCATTAACATTAACGTGGTCCGGTTGTGTTAAGGCATAAATAACCGCATTGGCGATATCTTCAGGGTCTAACTTTTTACGTCCGCCGAAATCAGTATTTTCCGTCATAGGCGTATCTACCATGCCTGGTAAAATGCTTGTCGATTTAATGCCTGTACGCGCTAATTCTTTCTCTAAGGCTTCTACGATACGTAGTACTGCTGATTTACTTGCGCTATAAATTGCACTGTCTTTTGATACTTCAAAGCCAGAAATTGAGGCTAAATTGATAATATGACCACTGTTTTGTTCTTCAAAGTGTGGTAATACAGCGTTCAAGCTATATAATAAGCCTTTGACATTCGTATCTATCATCGCGTCCCAGTGGTCGACGTCATAGTCTGTAATTTTAGATGAACCGTTAATACCGGCGCAATTGACTAGAATGTCTACTTGTTTAAATTTGGCGACGGCATTTTCAACTAGTGCGTCGACTTCGTCTTTAGATGTGATATCTGTTGGCGTAATGAGGTAATCACCTTCAGCCATATCACTTGCTACTTCTTGTAGTTTGTCTTCGTTCCGTCCTGCTAAGACGACTTTTACGCCTTGATGTGCAAGTGTTTTAGCGGTTGTTGCCCCAATACCACTACTTGCTCCCGTAATAATTGCTACACGTCCATTTAATTCTGCCATTTCAACTTCACCCTTTACTTTAGTGTCATTGATTACCTATCCTTAATCATCGTTGGCTAAACTTGGGTTGCTTTAATTTTCAAAAATTCTCAGAGAAAAGCTCATGAAGAATTGTATTATTTGTGAAAACGTAATAAAGTTAAGATATAGGATTCATGGGCATATAGAAAGAGAGGATGACAAGAGTGACATTTACTGAACGTATTCAAGCATTACGTGGTAGCATTGGTAGAACGAGTTTCTCATTCCGCTTCAAAGATTTATTTACTGAGGAAGAATGGTTAGAGATGAGTGTGAAGCAACGTACGCGTCAGGAGAGAGAATTTATTGCACAGATTGATCGTATTCTGCATGTGAGAATGCCTTTCTCAAGTGCAGAGCATTATAAATTTAAGTTATATAATCAAGAGTATCAATATAATGAAGTTAAGAAGAACTTTAAAGCAGTATAATGTGAGCGAGAGTTGGAATAGATTAAGTACGGATTGAGCATGCTGTGGTTTCAATTAGCTCGTATCACATGAAAGGCTGGGGCACTTTTGTAGAAGTGTCCCAGCCTTTTCAACACATTATTCCATGATGATTAGGGGTATATTTATGGTATGCCTCCGACTGCTCACCAACGAAGGCATAGTAAGTTCTTGAATGTTATAGGAGGTCATTCAAATTGTGTTAATTGCTTACGAGTGTTTTACGTTCGAGTCCATAGAAGTATAATCGTTCGGCATCGATATAAGGAATTGAGTCGATTGTTAAATAGCCATCTTTAATATCGCCAATAGTGCCTTGGTTTACACCTGTTTTTAAATAAATATCGTAGCTGCCTTCTTCAGAAAAAATTACATCTTCAATTACTTTTCTCATCCGTATCACTCCAATTACTTATTCCTTACACTTCATATCATACACGCTTTTTAAAATATTTAAAGTGATTTGTGATAGTTTTCACAAATAGTTCATTATTTTTAAAAATCAATTCTTTTTAATATTTTTATGCAGATAGTATTTAATGTAATGTTTCGTAAAAAAAGGAATCAAAATAGGTTTGGTTGCGTTTATGTTGTGACGCTTTCCTGCGTGAACTCGACGAGCCGCGGTCTCGCCATTCGTTCTTTTACGCTAGGAGTCGCACAACAACACTCCACCTCCCATTTTGGGATGCCGTCTCAGCCTGTAGTCTTCGACTGGCATTGCTTCCGCAGGAGTCTCGCTAACAATACTATGTTAGATCGAGAAATAATACATGCAAATATTAAAAATTAAAACACTTTCTCACGAAATTAAATTTAAAAAATAAAAAATGATAATTCCTATATTGTTTCAATAGAAATTATCATTTTCCTTTTAGCCTGAGTTATGTATGTCTCAGATTATTCTTTGATATTTACTTAAAATAGATAAATCTACCAAAGTACTTAAAATTGTATATATTATTCTTCAACAATGTATCTATAAATATCATCTCTAATTGAAGTTTTCATAGCTAAATTCATAGTAACTACTCTATCTCCAATATCTCTATCTTGTTCTTTAGCAGTGCCTTTTATATATTCCGCTTCTCCTAAATAGTAATGCAATTTGCCTTCAGCATCACTTTTTTTAACAAAAATATATATTTTCTTATTTCTTTCCTTATGATTTATAATATCTTGGATTTCTTTACTCTTAAGCGAAGCATTTGCTCTTGAAACCCAGGCTAGCTCATCTTGACTAAGAAAACGATCTTCATATTTTATATTATCATCTATAACTTCAGATTTCGTATAAGTTATAAACACAGGAATATGATCGTCTAATACTCTATAGCCATAGATGTTGTTACTCATATTCTTTTCATCATTTCTCCAATTAACTAACTTAAGGAAATCTAATCTTGAATATTGGTTGTATAAAATTAAAACATTACCAGAATCTTGAAATTTATTATTATAATATTTCGATAAACTAAGAATATCGGTTACATACTTTTTAAACTCATCATCTTCAATATACTTTTTAAATGTATTACTGAGTGAAACTTGCGAATCATTAACGACAATAGGTGAACCATATCTTTCTTGTTCAGGTAAACCAAAATAATCTAAAGTTAATATTTTAATTGATGTATCAATATCTTCATTTTTAATCGCATCTAAATTTTCATATAGTGCTTCACGATTCATATCAGTATTAATGATTTTTTCTAAAACTTCAATATCAGAACGTTTCAACCCTGGTAATATTTCTTTAGAAAGAAATGTTAGATTTTTAATCGCATTTTCAGACAGAACTTTTTCAGTATAATTATATTTTTTTAAGAAACAATAATAATTTCCAAATTTAGAAATTATTACTTCAGGATCTATAGAATGCTGCTCAGTATAATCCATCAACATAGGTGTTCTACCAATTCTCTGTTTGACATTATTAAAAGCTTCTTTAATTACTTTAACGCTATTTAAAGTTGCTTCGTTAATCGAATCATAAATTTTCTTTTTAGCTACTTCTTCAAAATTAATAGTAGATACACCTTCAATTTGATTTGGGTCACTTAAAAATTTACGATAATCGTTTTTATTTTGCGATTGATTATCTGACAATGCAATTGGAATAAGGTAATTGTTTTTATAATTCCCAATAAAGTCAATAACAGTTACATAATCTTTATTTGAACTTTTTCTTAATCCTCTTCCTAATTGTTGAATAAAAATAATACTAGATTCTGTTCCTCTAAGCATAACAATTTGATTCACTTCTGGGATATCTACGCCCTCGTTTAACAGGTTAACTGAAACAATATAGTTTATGTCTCCATTTACTAATTCATTTATTATTTTTAGTCTTTTGTTTTGATCATCTTGTTCACTGGTTAGTGACTTACTAGGTATATTTCTATCTTGTAATAATTTAGCTATTTCTTTTGCTTCTTCAGTACTACTAACAAAAATTAAACCCTTTAGTTCTTCACCTGAATATCCATAATAATTCGTCTTTTCGATAATATGATTTATTCTTTCATCTGAAGTTAAATCTTTTAAAGTAGTTAAATCATCACTTTCTACTCCGTTATATATATAATCCGTAACCCCAAAATAATGAAAAGGACAAAGTATATCACTTTCTAACGCTTTAGGCAGTCTAATTTCATAAGCTACATTGTTATCAAAAAGCTCAAATATATTCCCTGTATTTGTTCTTTCAGGAGTGGCAGTCATGCCTAAAAAGAAGTCTGGTGTGAAATATTCCAAAATTTTACGATAGGTTTTTGCATCAGTTCGATGTGCTTCGTCAAAAACTATATAATCAAATTCTTCTTTGTTAAAATTTTTATAACTATCTTTACTATTTAAAGATTGAATAGTTGCGAAAATATATTTAGCTTCTTTATTTTTGATAGTCCCTGTATAGAAGCCAAATTGATCATCACTTTCAAAAGGAAGTACCTTTTTAAATTCTTGTCGCGCTTTTTTTAATATTCCTTCGTTATGAACTATAAATAAAAACTTTTGAGGCTTATAATTTCTAACATCAAGAGCACATAAAATAGTTTTCCCAGTTCCTGTTGCTGAAACCACAAGGCCTTTGTGTTCCCCTGAAGTTCTTAATTTTTTTAACGCCATTAAGGCTTCCTCTTGCATTTTATTAGGCTTAATTTGTATTGAATTAGAAAACTTTTTTATATCTTCGTTTTGTTTACTATTAATCTTAAACAAATCTTTATATAATTTTGATTCAAATGTTTCTTCATAGTTGTTAATTCATTCATGGTTTAAAGGAATGCTCTTTTCCCATAAATCAAAGAATTGACTTTGAACATTATAAATTAACTCTCCATTTTTATGAGTCGATAATAATACATTATGTTCATAGTTTGTTTTCAATGCTGTTGAAGTTAAATTAGAACTTCCAATAATCATTGAAGAATAATTTTCATGTTCAAAAATATACCCTTTAGCGTGAAAACCCTCGATATCAGTTAATCGTATCTCAACGTTCTTCAATTTCAATAATTCTTTGTACATTTTAGGAGTATTAAATCCTAAATAATTTGAAGTAATTAGTTTGCCTTGAACACCTTTTTGTTTTAAATCATATAACACTCTCTTTAAACTAGTTAACCCGCTTTCAGTAATAAACGCTACTGAAATATAAAACGTTTTACATTTTTCTAACTCATTTATAATAGAAGTAAGAACATTTTGATTTCTATTATTAACTAACAACTTAGGGTTTAAGTTGCCTGTGTGAGCTGCGTTTTTATCAATGAATCCTTTGTATAAAGACTGCGTCAGCTTAGGTACTAAATTACTTTCCATTAGTTTTCACCCTTAATGATGATATTAACAGCAGGGATATCCGCTGGGGCCCAATTTAAATTACTTAGTTCATTTAATGGTAGCCATTTAATAGCTTTATGTTCTGTTAAGGTAGGCATTTCCTTATTCAACTCACATTTATAGGTCGATAAGCTTACTATTCCAAAATCATACTCATAATCTGTAGTAGTAATTTTTTCTTTCACTATAAGATCACATTTCATTTCTTCTTTTATTTCTCTAATTAAAGCTTCTTTTTCAGTTTCTCCTTTTTCGATTTTTCCACCAGGGAATTCCCACATCAAAGGAAGACTCATATTTTCACTGCGTTGTGCGCATAACACTTTACTTTCTGAGTAGATAACTGCTCCAACAACATTTATAATTTTTTTCAATAAAAACACCCTTTTTATATTATTATCTTTAATTTTATCAAAGTTGGCTTTTTCATCAATATCTTAAATACCACAGATATTATTTTATGATAAACGGGTTGATTGAATTTATCGGATTTACATATAGTTATATTAAAAAAGTCTAAAAAGTGATATTTTTAGTCAAAAGATTGCTATTTCTAGGGGTTTAAATATAAATTATTTATATTATAATTTAATTGTGTAATAGCTTTATAGCTATTACACAATCGGAGGTTTGTGTGGGTATGGAAAGAGAAATTCAAATTCTTCCTATATGCATCTTAGCGGAAAATGAGATGTAATTATTTATTATTAGTGAATAGTATTTTTGCTTTTTCTTTCCATAATTCTGTTAGATCGATCTAACTACCATTGAGAATGCCATTAATTCTCAATTGGTAAAATTCCTTAGGGGTTCATCTTAATAGAGAGTAAGATGGGTCCCTTTGTTTATTTTTTATCTATGTAAGATTGAGTAATAATCCAATTTTTATTTCTAAAATGGTCTCTAGCTATTCATTTCTTCTTTAAAAAATGTATAAAGTTTTTCTGTTGTTTTTAGTGTTAAATCATCTATGGCTTTATCACCGTTTCTCAATCCTGATATTACACTTTGACTAATACCTGTTTTTTTATATATTTTATATCCTGTAATATCACTATTTATGACCTTTACAATAACGTTTCTATAATCACTCATGCTGTTTTCACTCCTTGTTTAATTGCAAAATAACTTTTTGTTTTATATACTTAAATTTGAAAAGGACTTTTTATAGTCCTTGTTGTTTTCTTTTCGGTCTACCATACCGAAAATGAACAATCTGATTTCCTTCAAAATACCTGGTATTCGGTAAATAATTACTGATACCAGTATTTTTGTGTCTTTTCATCATTTTCTATTGCTCATTCTAGGTTTATACAAATCTTCTCAATTCTTTTTTAATATATTGCCTTAAATTTGTTATATATATTTTTCATACCCCATTTTATTAATCAATTTCTTAGAGTTTCATGATTTTTAGGCTGAATTTTATAAATTAGTCAAAAAAGTGATATTTTTAGTCAAAAGATTGCTACTGCTTGTGGTGTTTTTTCGAATATAATAAATGCATATTAGATTTCGGTCTAATATACGGAGAATCATAAGGGGGGACATTACATATGTAACTCCCCGGGGAAGCTCATCTTAGCGGAAAATAGGATGGGTTTCTCTCATAGTTAGTTTTATATTTTGTCTCTTATTTTGTTTAGTTAAAATGATGTTAAATTTTATTTTTTGTTTGAAACGAGTATAGTCAAAATGAGCAACGATTTATCATTATGCCAAACTAAAGATGTTTTAATCATTTAACTATTCAAGGTAAGAAGACACACGTCATGTTTAATGCCTTCTCTCTACTCCAAATATAAGGCAGGCGCAGGACATTTTAAGCGGGTGTAGCGTATTTCTTAATACGCAAAGAGCCTAAAGCGATATTAGTTAATCATTCAGGGTGTTTGATATTAACTTACGCTTTAGGCTCTATTTTTATAATCCGAGTTGTTTAATAAAATGTACAAGTTCGTCTTTCATTTTCGGATCTTTAAGGGCGTATTCAATTGTTGTTTTGACGAAACCTAGTTTTTCTCCAACATCGTAGCGGTTGCCATCGAAGTCATATGCGTAGACTGGAATGTCGGCGTTCATGCGTTCGATTGCGTCGGTTAATTGAATTTCGTTGCCGGCGCCTTCTTTTTGAGTTTTTAAGTAGTCGAATATTTCTGGTGTCAGGATATAACGACCCATAATCGCTAAGTTGGAAGGTGCAGTCCCTTGTTTAGGTTTCTCTACAAATTGTTTAACTTTGTAACGTTGGCCTTCTTTTTCTAAAGGATCAATAATGCCATAACGATGTGTAACGTCTTCTTCTACTTCTTGTACACCAATGACTGAATGGCCTGTTTCTTCATAGACATTCATTAATTGTTTAATCGCAGGTTCTTCAGATTCAACAATATCATCGCCTAATAAGACCGCAAATGGATCATTACCGATAAATTGACGTGCTGTATAGATAGCATGGCCTAGCCCTTTTTGTTCTTTTTGACGAACGTAAAAGATATTAGCCAAACCTGTGGAATAATTTACTTTTTCAAGTAACTCTGTTTTACCTTTTTCTTCTAATACCATTTCTAATTCTTTTTGATTATCAAAATGATCTTCAATCGCACGTTTATGTTTGCCAGTTACTATAATGATATCTTCAATTCCTGCGCGAGAGGCTTCTTCCACTATGTATTGGATGGTAGGTTTATCTAAGATTGGAAGCATTTCTTTAGGCATCGCTTTGGTAGCTGGTAAAAATCTTGTTCCTAAACCAGCGGCAGGTATGATAGCTTTTTTTATTTGTTTCAAACTTGAGTAACTCCTTTGTACATTCTGTTGTTTTATCATTTGTTAGTTTATCACTCTTTATGTGTCATTCCTAGTGATAGCCTAATGTTTGCTTTATAAATAGAAACCGCTTCAAATTATAAAAAGGTTGAGAGGATATCTCAACCTTTAATGACGAAGCAGTAATGTATCTTAATTTTAAACAAATAAACTAATAAACAGGATAAAGGTAATACCTGATACTGAGATAATGGTTTCTAGTAATGACCATGTTAAGAAGGTTTCTTTAACTGTTAATCCGAAGTATTCTTTAAACATCCAAAAGCCTGCGTCGTTAACGTGTGACAAGATAACGCTTCCGGCTCCGATAGCAAGAACGACAAGTGCGACGTTCACATCTGAATGTTGTAATAATGGTAAGACAATACCTGTCGTTGAAATGGCCGCCACTGTTGCTGAACCTAGTGCGATACGTAGGACTGCTGCGACCATCCATGCTAGTAATATCGGTGACATAGTTGAACCTTCAAACATTTTCGCAATTGTATCACCAACGCCACCGTCGATAAGGACTTGTTTGAATGTACCGCCACCGCCGATGATTAAGATCATCATGCCGATGGGATAAATCGCATTAGTCGCTGATTTCATAATGTCGTCCATTTTTCTACCGCGTTGTAAGCCCATTGAGAAGATAGCGAAAATGACAGAAATCAACATTGCTGTACCTGCTGTACCTATGAAGTAAATGATTTGTTCGACAATATTTTTCGCTTCTTCGTGTCCAGTGACCAACTGTACAATCGTTGAAATTAACATTAAGATAACTGGTAAAATGGCTGTGAATATACTTAATCCAAAGCCTGGCATTTCAGACTCTTTGAATTCTTTTTGAGAGCCTAATGCTGAAATGTCGCCTTCACGTGTATAGGCTGAAGGAATTATTTTTTGTGCTAATTTATTAAAAATTGGTCCGGCTATAATAGTTACGGGTATCGCGATAATAATGCCGAATAATAATACTTGGCCTAAGTTCGCTTTTAATTCTTTAGCAATGACTACTGGACCAGGATGTGGTGGTAAGAAGCCATGTGTTACTGAAAGTGCAGTCACCATTGGTAAGCCGAGTTTTAATGGTGATACGTTAGCACGTTTGGCGATTGTAAATACTAATGGTATAAGTAAAACTAGCCCTACTTCAAAGAATAGTGCAATGCCGACGATAAAGGCTGCGATAAGCATGGCCCATTGGACGTGTTTTTGTCCAAATTTAGCGATTAACGTATCGGCAATGCGGTTTGCCCCGCCTCCGTCCGCGAGTAATTTACCGAGCATCGCACCTAAACCAAAGATTAATGCGATATGTCCAAGTGTGCTACCCATTCCATTTTCAATGGTTTCCATAATTTTATTCAGTGGCATGCCGAGTAAAATGGCAGTTACGACTGATGTGACGATTAACGAAATAAATGTATTAAGCTTCAAGAATATAATAAGTGACAGTAGTAATAATATCCCAATAACCACGCTAATTAGTGGCCAAATTTCTCCAAACATCGTAAAACCTCCCTGTTTCTCTTTTTATGTACTGATTTACTGCATGTGTTTCCGTTGAAAATCTGCTATTTCTGCATATCTTTCTTCGAGTGAACGGCTTAAATTGATAAAGATAGACACTAGTTGTTGATAGACGTTGACTGTATCTTGATCTGGTTGATGTTCATGTGTAGTGCCGACCATCTTTTCAACAATAGAAAAATCATCAATCTCACCTAAAGCTTTAAGACCAAGTACACAAGCGCCTAGGCAAGAACTTTCATAACTTTCTGGCACGTTAAGATTTGTATCAAAGATGTCAGCCATCATCTGACGCCACATCTCACTCTTCGCAAAGCCACCTGTCGCTTTAATTGTCTTAGGTGTTTCATTCATCACTTCTACTAAAGCAAGATAGACGGTATAAAGGTTATACAGTACACCTTCTAAAGCGGCACGAATCATATGTTCTTTCTGATGTGAGAGTGTTAAGCCAAAGAATGAACCGCGCGCATCTGCGTTCCATAAAGGTGCACGTTCCCCAGCAAGATAAGGATGGAAGATTAATCCATCGGCGCCTGGTTTCACTCGGCTAGCGATTTTAGTAAGAACATCGTAAGGATCAACGCCTAAACGTTTAGCCGTTTCTACTTCACTTGCGAGCAATTCGTCTCTTAACCATCTCAGGACTACGCCACCATTATTCACTGGTCCACCAATTACATAATGGTCTTCATCTAAGACATAACAGAAGATGCGTCCTTTATAGTCTGTACGAGGTTGATTAATCACTGTACGAATAGCGCCAGACGTTCCAATTGTGACTGCGACTTCACCTTTTTTATAGCTATTTACTCCTAGATTAGAGAGCACACCATCGCTTGCGCCAACAACGACTGGCGTATCTTCGTCGATGCCCATTAATGTAGCATAGCGTTTCTTCATACCTTTCAGTATGTGTGTAGTTGGTACTAGCTCTGGTAGTTGTTCACGTGTAATACCTAATAACTGAAGCGCTTCGTCATCCCAATCTAAATTTTCCAAATTAAATATACCTGTAGAAGATGCCATTGAATGGTCGATAACATATGTTTCAAAAAGTTGATGGAAAATGTATGTCTTAATATCGGCAAACATGGCGGTTTGATGATAAATTTCAGGTTGTTTATGTTTCATCCAAAAGATTTTAGCTAACGGTGACATCGGATGAATCGGTGTACCCGTGCGTTGATAAATGTCAAAGCCGTTATGTTGTTGATTAATCATTTCATCATATTTACTAGCACGATTATCAGCCCACGTAATACTTTCTGTTAAGCGACTGTGTTGCGCATCTAATGCGATTAAACTATGCATTTGGGCACTGAATGATATCAATTTAATATCCGCTTTGTTGATGCCCGCTTCTCTAACAACATATTTTACTGTCATTAATACGGCATCGAATAACTCATCAGGGTTTTCTTCAGAAACATCTACGTTTGGCGTATGTAAGGGATAACCGATATGATGTTTCATAATCAATTGTCCATTTTCGTCGTATAATACTGATTTCGTACTTGTAGTACCAATATCAACGCCAATCATATATTTCATAATATTCCTTCTTTCCTTTATTTATTGTAACCAGAAACTTTCAATATCTTTACCGACGTCATCAAAGTTAAGATGAAAGGCTTTCTTTAATGTTGCCGAATCATAATTCTCTACTGCTTCTATAAATACTTCATGATTATGATGAATCCGTTCAAAGTCTGCTTTATCACGTGCCATACGTTGGCGCATCGATATTAAAACGAGCGATTCTATGACGGGTTTTAAATGACTCCAGAATGTGAGTAAATATTGATGATTAGAGGCCTTAATCGTTGCTTCATGGAATTGGATATCGTGTTGTGTAAAAGCTTCAGCATCATCAAACTTTATAGCTACTTTCATCATTTCTAGATGTTTACGCATTTCTTGTACGATTGTTGCTGTGTCTAGATGCTTTATTTTTGAAAATGCGAACGACTCGAGCATTAATCTTAAATCATAGAGTTCTTTCTTTTCTTGTTCACCGAATTGAAGTACCTTTGCGCCCATCCGTTCTAGCTGTATCAATTGATCAGTTTGTAATAGTTTAAAGGCATCTCTAACTGGAGAACGGCTCACATCAAACTGTTTGGCGACTTGATTTTCTGTAAGCAACGTGCCCGCTTCGATATCGCCGTTAACAATTTGTAAACGTAATTCCGCTGCTACATCTTCTCCTTTAGTCATACCTCCAAGCCATTGTTCTGGGTATCCCTGTTCCACTTTTGTCACTCCCACTGCCTGATTTCCAACTTGTATACAAGTATAGTAATACACAAAAGTAACTTTTGTAAACGTTTTCTTTTTAAAATATAAAAATTCCCGACTTCTTTTAGAAGTCAGGACATCAATTCGTCATTATTCTTATTATATATATAAGGGAGCGGTGACAGAAATCTAATGTAATTTCGAAGATTTCTATCACCACTCCCACTGTTAATTATTATCTGTAATTGCGGAATGTATGGATTGCATTTTTGATTCTACGTCTGAAATTTCAAATGCGCATTCTTTTAATGTTTCTTTGTAATCTTCGGTACTTGCATTATTTTTATATCGTATTTTATGTTCTAAGCTTGCCCACATATCCATACCAATTGTACGAATTTGAATTTCTACAGGAGTGGTTTCTACTCTATCTGATAAAAAGACAGGGATAGAAACTACAATATGTAAGCTACGATATCCATTTTCTTTAGGTTCTTTAATATAATCTTTGCGTTTTAATAATTTAACGTCTTCTTGTTTAAGTAACATCTTTTCAATAACATAAATATCATCTAAGTAGTTGCAGACGACTCGAATACCAGCGATATCGAGAATATTTTCTTTGGTACTTTCTGCACTTATGATTAAGTTTTTACGTTGGAGCTTTTTCACTAAACTATTCATTTCTTTCACACGACGTTCCATGTGATGGATGGGGTTATGTTTATACACATGGTTAAAATTATCGTCTAAGATATCTAGTTTCGTGCTTATTTCTTTTAATGCTGAGGAGTATAGATGATCAAGTTCAACGAAGCCAATTAAGCGGTCAAATGCTTCGTCCTCATTTTCAAGATGATTTAAACTCTCTTTAAATTCATTACGTAATTCTTCAATATACAATGACGGTTTTCTCTCTACGTACATAGTATTTCCTCCTTATTTATCACATTACATTATATCGAATTGAAAAATGAACTAAAAATAATATCCATCTGTATTTACTACATCATTAGCCCGATATATGTTATATGCATAATAAGAAGGTAAATTAGAATGTCGCTTTAAAACATTATGCCTTGATTTATAAATATTAAGAAGTATTAAATGTATCTTTAAAAATACATGAGTATAAAATTTCATATTTATACATAGTATTAGTGGCGGGACTCCTGGGGGAATAGGATGAGTGTCGAGACCGTGGCTCGACCCATCTCCCCGGAACGGAGCCAATCAATACGAAGTATTAATAAAAAAGCCTAGGACATTGATATTGGAAATGTCCTAGGCTATGATTAATAGTCTCTCTAATTATTCATCTTTTTTATGTTCGATGACTTTTGTATCGCGATTGTCGGCAATATTTTGTGCTTTCTTTTTAGCTTCTTCTTTGGTATCAAACGTGTCTGATGCTTGTTTCGCACCTTCCGTTTTTACTTTCCATTCGTTCTCTTCATAATACACATGCACATTTTTATCATTCAATTCAGGATTAGCCGACTGATCCTTTTGATGCTCAGTAATATGTTTATTCTTTAACTCTTCTAACTCATCTTTACTCGCATCTTTATACCAATCTTCAGCTTGTTTTGTCGCGATAGGTACAACATCGCCTTCTTTATATCCATCTTTCAACATGGCGTTACCGATATCAATCGCTTTTTTACGTTCAAACTCTTTCATATTCTTCCAAGTATTTGGATAATCGTTCATTGTCCAAGGCATAATGTCACACTCCTCTATTTATCAATAGTATGCTTTACCACTTTCCTTGAAAATGAAACTTCCACTACAACAAACTACGCTTTCGTAGCTGCACCGTCTTCAATCTCATCTATATCTTTACGAGTGTTAACACAATTGTTTTGTAACTTCATCAATACAGATTTTAAATAATTATATTGAGGTAAGTCCGATAAGGTATTTACTTCAAGACTACTTTGTAATTCGAAATGTTTAGCTATATTTTCAAAAATAACTAAGTATTCACCCATTTGTTCATCTGAAATATGTTGACGTTGGTGATTTTGCATAGCGCGCATTAACATAAAGTTAACTTCTTCCAAGGCGAAGATACTTGGATAATAGTAACGAATAACTTCTTTATTAGAGAAGAATTCCTCACTTGCTGAATTATAGACTTGCGTCATGTTACTCATTTTCACTGATAAGGCTAAGCTTTCATTTTTCTCATACTCTTCATCCTGATACGCATTACTAGAAAATACATATTGGAAAATGTCGGCTTCTTTACGTACTACTTCTGCAATCGTACCTGGCAACATGGCAGATGACGTTTGACGATTAATTAATAAAATACCAATAATCGCTATAGTAATACCGATTAAAACATCAAAAATACGTGTGTACGCAATGGTAATTGATAAATTTTCAGAGGCTAAACCGTTTAATAAAATAACTTGCGTCGTAATAAAAATAACGGCGAAAGCATAGTTTGACCCTACAAACGCTTCAGTCATCATTGCTGCAAGTCCCATTACAATAACTGCCACAATTAGGTGCGGATTAAAGTATAGAATCACCGATAATAACAGTGTACCCATAATGGTACCAAGTCCACGCGCCGTGGCACGGTCTAACATACGACGTGTCGTCATACCTACCAAGACAGTATGCGCCGTTAATGGAATCCAATATGATTTTTGAATGTTAAACGCTAGTGAAATAAAGATTGCGACCGCCATAATCACGGTATAAATTAACGTATTACGGAAGACAATTGAATCTAGTGTTAAATTATGAATAATTCTTTGACTATACAATGGCTTTCTAACGCTTGCCTCATGTTCAATTTGGTTTGAACCTAAGTTTGCTATTTCATCGATTTTTAATACATATTGTAATAAATTATCAAATTCCTCATCAACATGAACTTCCTTCGTCCATTTCTCACGATTTGCGCTTGGGCGATATGCATTACGTGTCGTTACGTCCATCATTTCTATTAATTCTTGTGGAAGTGGACGTATATCTTTTTCATGTAATTCTAGAAGTTCTGAATAAATCCCTTGCGCCGATGTATGTAATAAGAGTAATCTTTGGAAACGTTGACTCAGATTATTATTTGTCCCAGCAGTCGCCGTTATCAATAGTTCATCGGATGTTCTAAATTGTGTAACTGCACTTTTTGTAATTTCTTTAAACTTTTCAGGATCATTAAAGTTATGCATTAATTGATTAATGGTTTTAAAGTCAGAATTGATGGCTTTATTTTCAATTTTTTGTTTTTGGAAAAGTACTGTGATAAGTACAAGAAGTGTCGCAATTCCGCCACCAATAAGAATAGCAAAGCCACGAATTAATGCTTGGTCTGGTGCTACTGGCAAGTTACTAGGTAAACAAAATGTAACTAAGAAGAAAGTTGAAGATGGTCCTGCGATCTTCAAGGCGCTGAATACGTAGAATGGGACAACCGTTACAATAAGTAATGTCACACCATAAAGTATCGGTTCAGTAACAGTGAGTGTACGAGCATCATACAGACTGCGAAAGATAAGGTACATAAAATGACCGTTCTTAGCATAGAACGTGGTGAGCTTTTAAAGACATAGATATGTGCTAATGTACCTGTGGCAACAAGTAAACCAAAACTAAAATTACCTAGGAAATAACCTATTAATGCAGGGATAATCATTAATAAGCCCTGCCTAATCCCTTTCATTGGGTCAATTTTAGAGGTATCGAAGCTTATAAGAGATTTTAATACGTTTCCCAATGCTATCGTTCCTTTCTATAAAACATATACACTCTATGATAACATTTTTATCACTAAATTTTGTTGTAGAATACTAAACCACTATATGAAAATTTAACAAAATTAAAAGCTGAAACATTTTTATATTAATGTCCCAGCTTATAATACTTAGCTATATGATAGATTATTTTGTTTCAGCAACGTCAATTTCTGGTTTTTCAGTAATATGTTTACCAATATTTTCACTAAATACTTTGAAATGTTCTGAATGATTGTGCGCTTCTACCGCTTCTTGGTCTTTATAATTTTCAACAACAACAAACGTATTGCGTTCACTCACATCTTCGTAATGGCTATAAAATGTATTACCTTCTTCTTGACGTGCGTTGTCTACAAGGCCTTTCATTAATTCTAAATAGTCCTCACGATGATCTTCATTTACTTTAAGTTTTGCATTAATAATAATCATACGACTCACCCTTACCTTTAAGATTTACTCTTATTTTATCATTTTCTTTATTTTTGAGTTAATTTTATACACAAGATATCTCATTAATTTAACTTAATATATTTGATTGTACGAAAGTGTCTTATTTTTGTAAATTACCACGTAACACACGTAGTATTGTTGGCGAGACTCTTGAGGGAACAGGGCTAGGCTAAGACCGTGGCTTAGCCAGTCCCCCTAAGAAAGCGAGCCAAACAATACGAAGTATTACTAAAAAAGCGTAGAAACGATTCATAATTGAATCATCTCTACGCTTATTAAGATTTATGTCTCAACCTACAATAGGTTGTTGTCGTTCAATCTATTTCAATTTACGTGATTCATCTTTAATCAATGGTTTATCTGGTGTTACAAATAACCATAAGATAGCAGCAATCACTGCTGGAATAATTAATAATTGGAATGTCATTGTCCAACCAAGTGATGCAACTAAAGCACCGGCTAAGAATGGACTTAATAAAGCACCAATGTTACCCCATAAGTTCATCCAACCTGACACTGTTCCGGCAAAGTTACGACCAATGTCATTCGCTGCAGCCCAGCTCATACCCATTGAAATACCCATGCCACCTAAACCAAGTGATAACCAGAAAATAGTGACATATAATTTCTCAGTATGTACTGCAAAGAAGATTGAAATCGCAAATACGATAAAGCCGACAATAGCAATTAATCCTCTTGAAACGAAACGTGATTGACCACTACGTAAAATTTTATCTGAGATTGCACCAGCAGATAAGATTAAAACAAACATGATAAACCATGGTAATGAACTGATTGTCATATGTTTAAATTCTACATGATATTGTTCTGTTAAATATGTTGGTAACCAAATTAAGAATAATGTGATTACAAATTGAACTACAAAATATTGTCCTGCAATCGCATAGAAACTTACACGACGGAAGAATTGATTCCATGGAGGTGTTGATTGCGTTGTTTGTACTAAATCACGATTCTCCATAATGAAATGTTTCTCTGCTTCATTCACCATACGATGTTGTTCTGGTAAATCTTTTGCGATGATGCCCCATAAGATGGCGATTAAAATACCTACACCACCAAAGATATAAAAGACTGCTTGCCAGTTAAAGGCGTTAACAATCGCAATTGTAATAATAGGTGCTAATACTGGTCCAAAATATGAACCTGCTAATAACATACTCGATGCTCTACCTTTTTCATCTTTTGAGAACCAAGTAGAGTTAAATACGGCATTAGATGGATACATTGGCGCTTCCCCTATACCGAATAAGAAACGAACTAAATATAATAACCCGTGATGTTTAATCATACCCGTAAAGATAGTGAAGGCACTCCACCATAATAAGGCAATTGTAATCATCTTACGTGGACCAAATTTCTCTGCTAACATACCTGAAGGCACTTGCATTAATGCATAACCTAGTGAGAAGAATGAAGCGAGCAACCCAAATTGTTGCTTGTTCATATGTAAATCAGCCATCATTTGTGGCGCGATATATGAGATGTTCGATCTATCCATATATGCGATAACTCCGATAATAAAAAATGCTAATGCGAAAAACCAGCGAACACTACTTCTTTTTTGTCTTTGAACCATTTCCTCTTTTTCCTACTTCCCTTAAATTTGTTGATTCTTAAAATGTTGTCTAATATATTCTTCGAGACTCCCAATTCTCTAAAAATATCATCCCATAACGCCCATTCTCATAGTCTTTTGAGCTTATTTTTATTTATAATATCAGGTTTTGTAATCGTTTACAATAGGTTTTCTTAAAGTTTTTTATTAAATTGCGTTTGTTTAAATATGAAACCAATCCTTTCCTTGAAAAAGCCTTGCACCGCTTGTTATAAACTAAGATTTGAATTCTATTCCAAAAAATTGTAGAATGAACTTGAAATAAAACGTGAACGGTTATTTTTTAACACATAAAATTTAATTTTCCACTGGAAGTGCCTTTGTTTAGGGCTGAGAGTAAAGAACGGACTTTATAATTCCTGGAACCTGATCCAGTTTGTACTGGCGTAGGAAAGTGGCGCATAGGATATCATAAAGCTAAGTTAAACGCTATTTCCCTACGAGGGAGATAGCGTTTTTTTATATCTTAAGGAGTGATGCTCATTTTCATTGCTATAACATCTTATAAAGCGTTAACGACTAAAGATTTACACCATTTTCTCGAAATTGCTAAAGGTATAGACGGCCTATTATTCAGGACACCAATGTCTCATGAAGACTTATTTCATTTTATAACGGACTTGCTCAAACAAGGATTTCCTAAAGATAAAATGATTATTCATAGTGACATTGCATTGCTAGAAAAATTAAATCTCTCATGCTTACACATGCGTGAAATGGACACTCAAGCGTTTGATTACAAAGCACGACATCCAGAAATTGAAATCAGCATGTCGACACACTCACTACAGTCTGTGACACAAGCTTATGAGCATCATCTTGATTATGTGTTTTATGGTCATATCTTTGAAACACCATCTAAACCTAATCAGACGCCACGGTCCATAGAAGAGATTCACCAAGTTTTACAACTCCCAATTTCTGTCTATGCGATTGGCGGTATAACTAAAGAAACAATTCACGACTTACCTCATGGCTTTGCCGGTGTTTGTGCAATTTCTTTCTTTATGAACGCATCTTTGACACAAATTGAACAGTTACGAAAGGAGTGGTTGAAAGATGCGTGACGTTCTCATTATTGGTTCGGGCGTGATTGGTATGTCTATCGCTAGAAACTTAAGCCAATCACAAATGGACATTGCTATTGTAGATCGTGATATTCCAGGTAAACATGCCTCATACAAAGCAGGTGGCATGTTAGGCGCACAGAATGAATTTACTGAAGATAATGATTTATTTAGACTCGCGCTTGAATCGCGTAGCCTTTTCCCAAAACTGTGTGAGACATTACAAGATGAAACGGGCATTGATATCCAATATCAAGCTTCTGGTTTGATTAAAATTGCGAATCGCCCAGAAGACGTCGACAGTTTGTGTAAGCAGTACCATTTCTTAAAATCATTAGATGACAGCGTGGTAGAACTTTCAGATACCGATTTGATTCACTTAACGAATGGTAATGTCACATCAAGTGAGATGGCTATTTATATTCCTCACGATGGTCAAATTAATGCGAATCATTATACGAAAGCTCTATTCAAGTCATTACAACAGCGTGATATTAAACGATATTTCAATACGGAAGTAACACGCATTGAACATTTAAATGGGTACTATCAGGTAGAAACAACTGATGGCTCACTTTACGCGAAGAAAGTGATTGTAGCCGGTGGCGCTTGGTCATCTCAATTGCTAAAAGACTATCATCTCCCTCGTGAAGTGGTAGGCGTTAAAGGTGAAGTCTTACTCATTGAAAATGACGACTTAGATTTAAAAGAAACGGTGTTTATGACAAATGGTTGTTATATCGTTCCTAAACAACCTAACCGCTTCTTAATCGGTGCGACAAGTGAATTTGATAATTATTCTGTAGGAAACACGAGTGAAGGTATATCTTGGCTTCATCAATATGCGAATGAACGTATCCCTGAACTCGCGCAAGGCAAAGTGATTAAACAATGGTCAGGTGTGCGTCCCTATACTGAAGGCGAAGTACCGATTATGGACCGCATTGACGATGGACTTTATGTCATCACCGGCCATTATCGTAACGGCATCCTACTCTCACCTATTATCGGACGCGACATCGCAAACTGGTTATTTACCGGCGTGAAGCCACGTAACTATGAATCTTTCAATGTTTCAAGGAGGTCAAATCATGAAGTGTATCATTAATGGCGATGAGTTCAATTTCGATTCAGAACAGTCTATCAATGACGTTTTACGTTCTCTCGAATTGGACCCACAACGTGTCATTATCGAATATAATAAAACATTAATTAAACAAGAAGAGTACGATAATCATACTGTTAGAGAAGACGATCAACTAGAATTATTAGAATTTGTTGGAGGCGGATAATATGTTTAAAATTGGACCATTAGAATTACAATCTCGTTTATTATTAGGTACTGGTAAATTTGAAAATGAAGATATACAAACGCAAGCAATTAAAGCATCAGAAACCAATGTACTTACTTTCGCAGTAAGACGTATGAATCTATATGATAAAAACTTACCTAACCCACTTGCAAATATTAATTTAAAAGATTTTATTACTTTTCCAAATACTGCAGGCGCAAAAACTGCTGAAGAAGCGATTCGTATCGCAGAAATCGCAAAACATGCCGGCGTATGTGACATGATTAAAGTCGAGGTCATTGGCGATGACGAAACATTGCTACCTGACCCATTCGAAACTTACGAAGCTTGTAAAGTCTTATTAGACAAAGGCTATATCGTTTGTCCATACATTTCTAACGACGTCGTATTAGCGAAACGTTTAGAAGAACTTGGCGTACATGCAGTTATGCCACTTGCTTCTCCAATCGGTACAGGACGTGGTATTAATAACCAACTTAATTTAAGCTACATTATTAAAAATTCAAATGTCCCTGTTATCGTAGACGCAGGTATCGGTTCAGCGAAAGACGCTTGTCACGCAATGGAATTAGGTGCAGATGGTATCTTGCTTAACACAGCAGTTTCAGGTGCTAAAGACCCTGTGAAGATGGCCGAAGCAATGAAATTAGGCATTCACGCTGGTCGTTTATCTTATGAAGCCGGCCGTATTCCTGTGAAATACACAGCCCAAGCTTCAAGCCCTACTGAAGGATTAGGATTCTTATAATGCAACGTTATCAACGTCAAATGCGTTTTCATCCTTTTGGGGAAAATGGGCAAAACGCCCTAACGCACGCCAATATTTTAATATTAGGCGCCGGCGCATTAGGTAGTCATGTGGTTGAACAACTCGCACGCATGGGCGCGCATCATTTAACCATCGTTGACATGGATATAGTCGAAGAATCCAATTTACATCGTCAAGCACTCTATACTGAAGACGATGCAGTGAATATGACGCCTAAAGTCTATGCGGTTAAAGACAAAATTGCTCATATCAATTCTAACGTCGACGTTCAAACGTATTATCAAGAAATTGACTCGACTAATATTGAAGATTTACTCAAAGACGTTAACCCAGATATTGTGATTGATGGTATGGATCATTTTAAAATACGTTATCTAATCAATGAAGCATGTCATAAACACAATATTCCATGGGTTTATGGTGCAGCCGTTGGTAGTAAAGGCACAGTGTATGGTATTGATTTTAGTGGCCCTTGCTTGAAATGTTTATTAAAACGTATGCCATCAAGTGGTGAAAGTTGTGCTATCAACGGTGTCTTACCACCTGTCATCTCTCAAGTAGCGAGTTATGAAGTATCCGAAGCTATTCGTTATTTATCTGGTCACGGCTTTTCAAAAAAACTTATTACTATCAACGCATTTGATATCGACTATAAAGCAATGAACGTAGATATCTTGAAAGATGACGCTTGTGAAGTATGTGCCGAACATCGTTATACTTTACTCGAAACAAAGCAACAACAACAGATTGAGAGTTTATGTGGAAAGACCTATCTCTTTAGATATGACGCGTCAGTGTTCGGACATGCAGACTATTTCCCGGGCGATATTGTGAAATCAACGTCATTCGCTAAATTGATCAAAGACCATGATTATGAAATTACTTTATTTAAAGATGGACGTATGAATGTCTACGGCGTGGAAGATGATGACGAAGCGAACAAATTATACCACTATTATTTAAAAGCAATAAAATAATGTGAGTTGGTTATATCTGAAGAAAGTCAGGCAATTTTTAGGCTTATACAAGCAATTCATAGTAAATTTTATTATAATGAATTTACTATGAATTTTTTATTTTCAATAAAGCTTAATCTTAAAGGAGTTCTTGCTAATAAATGGAACAATTAATCACCGACTTTATAAGTAGATGGGGTTATACAGCGATTTTCATTCTTATTATACTGGAGAATGTATTGCCTGTAGTACCATCTGAAATTATCTTAACGTTTGCTGGGTTAATGTCAGTTAAATCAGGCTTATCGATTCCAGTCCTATTTCTTATTTCAACTCTATCGCCTCGTTAATTGGATTATTAATCTTGTACTATATCTGTCGTCTTATTAATGAGGAAAGTATTTACAGCTTTGTAGATAAGCATGGTAAATGGTTTAAATTGAAAGGGAAAGACGTTAAACGTGCCAATGATTGGTTCAAGCGGTACGGTTCTTGGGCTGTGCTATTATGCCGCTTCATTCCAGTCTTACGTGTTTTAATCACTATCCCGGCTGGTATTAATAAAATGAACGTCGTGCAATTTATGACACTTTCATTGATTGGTACGACGATTTGGAACTTTGCCTTAATTCTATTAGGTCGTCTGTTAAGTGATAGCTTTGACGCCCTAATGGCTGGTTTACACACGTATTCATATTTCATGTATATTATTATCATTCTAGCCGTATTGTACCTAGTGTATAGAATCTTCTTTAAAAATAGAAAACGCGGTGTGAAGTAATCGAAGAGGTTGGGATCAACTTACGTAGAGTTGTTTTATCCCAGCCTTTTCACTGTTTTAATAGCCTATTTGTAATTTAATTATGACATTTTAAGCATCACCATTGAAAAAGTGATGCTTTTTAACGATAATTTATGTAAGCGGTTTACTAATTACTGTTACTTTTCGAAAATAAATGGAAATTCCACACAGGAGTGAAATCGAATGACGCAAACAACTGAAAGTGAATTAAGAAAAAAATATTTAGACCTACTATCCCAACAATTTGATAGTCCAGAAAAATTAGCTACAGAAATCGTGAGCTTAGAATCTATTCTTGAATTGCCTAAAGGTACGGAACACTTTGTAAGTGACTTACATGGTGAATATGAATCATTCCAACACGTATTACGTAATGGTTCAGGTAATGTGCGCGCAAAGATTAACGACCTCTTCGCGAAGTCATTATCACAAAAAGAAATCGATGAACTAGCTGCCCTAGTTTACTATCCAGAAGAGAAATTAAAACTCGTCAAAAATAACTTTGATACAAAAGGTAAGTTAAACGTTTGGTATATTACTACCATTGAACGTCTTATCGATCTTATTACATATTGTTCTTCCAAATATACACGTTCAAAATTAAGAAAAGCGTTACCTAAAGAATTTGTCTATATTGTTGAAGAACTACTTTATAAAAGTAACGAATTTAATAATAAAAAATCGTACTACGAAACTCTTGTAAACCAAATTATCGAACTTGAACAATCTGATGATTTAATCATCGGTTTATCTTATAGCGTGCAACGTCTTGTAGTTGATCATCTTCACGTCGTTGGCGATATTTATGACCGTGGACCGCAACCCGATAAAATTATGGATACCTTAATTAACTACCACTCAGTTGATATTCAATGGGGTAACCACGATGTGTTATGGATTGGCGCTTATGCCGGTTCTAAGGTATGTTTAGCCAACTTACTTCGTATTTGTGCGCGTTATGACAATTTAGACATTATCGAAGATGCGTATGGTATCAATTTGCGTCCATTATTAACGCTAGCCGAAGAACATTATAGTGGCGATAATCCTGCATTCAAACCTAAGAAACGTCCTGATAAACCTGCCGCATTATCTAAACTAGAAGAAGACCAAATTACAAAGATTCACCAAGCTATCGCCATGATTCAGTTCAAATTAGAAATGCCAATTATCAAACGTCGTCCTAGTTTTGAAATGGAAGATCGCTTAGTATTAGAAAAAGTAGATTATGATAAGAATGAAATTTCAAATTACGGTAAAACATATCCATTAAAAGATACATGTTTTAGTACCGTTGATAGACAAGACCCAGGAAAATTATTACCTGAAGAAGAAGAAGTAATGAACAAATTATTGCTTTCTTTCCAACAATCTGAAAAACTTAAACGCCATATGTCATTCTTAATGCAAAAAGGTAAACTATACCTACCTTACAATGGCAATTTATTAATTCACGGTTGTATTCCAGTAGATGAACAAGGCGAAATGGAAGCCTTTGAAATTGAAGGTAAATCACATAAAGGACGCGACTTATTAGATGTGTTCGAAAGACACGTGCGTCACGCCTATGACCATAAAGAACTTACTGATGATTTATCAACTGATTTAGTATGGTATCTATGGACAGGTAAATATAGTTCACTTTTCGGAAAACGAGCTATGACGACATTCGAACGTTACTTTATTGAAGACAAAGCCTCTCATAAAGAACCTAAAAATCCATATTATTATTTACGTGAAGACGTTGATATGATTCGTAAGATGTTAAAAGACTTTGGATTAAATCCAGATGAAGGACGTATTATTAATGGTCATACACCTGTAAAAGAAATCGATGGCGAAGACCCAATTAAAGCGGATGGCAAAATGTTAGTAATTGATGGTGGTTTCTCTAAAGCTTATCAAAAAACAACGGGTATCGCTGGCTATACATTGTTATATAATTCATTCGGTATGCAATTAGTAGCCCACCAACATTTCGATTCAAAAGACAAAGTATTGTCAGATGGCGCCGATGAATTATCAGTCCGTCGTGTTGTTGACGAAGAACTACAACGTAAAAAAATCAAAGACACCAACGACGGTAAAGCAATGCAAGAACAAATCCGCATCTTAAAATTATTAATGCATGATAGATATTTAAATTAAAGTCTTAAACAAATAGGCGCACAGATGATTTCATTTAGTAATCAATCATCTGCGCGCCTTCTTTTCTTACTATTACTTCGTATTGATTGACGAAGCTTTCTTAGGGGGGAGCGGTGACAGAAATCTAAAGTAATTTCGAAGATTTCGTTGTCCCGCCCCGGCAAGGTTGACTAGAAATGAAGAAAGTACAGGTTGGACGCATCTTCATTTCAGTCAACTACTGCCAAACTCAGCCAATTTTTATGCTCTCAAGAGTCTCGCCAACAATACTACGTTAGTTACATGTAATTTCACTTTATAAAACTAAAAAATAAGACACCTCTATAATTTAATATAAATATACTAAATTATAGAGGTGTCTTACTTTAATTTTCACTTAATATTAAACAATAATTATTTAGTTTTAACCGTTAACATTAAACCTTATTTTTATTTTTTATAATCAAAATCTGGTATTGAATGCCATCTTTCTTTAAAGTAATGGGCTATGGCTTTAGGTTTTCTATCGCGAGTGAAGATACCTTTTTTGTTACCTTGAATTCTAAATAAGCCATCAGATGTTTCAAAGTCTGCAAAATTCCATGTTTGTTCTCCAATAAATGATGAGAACTGATCTACAATTTCATGATTAGCTTTATAATAGTTTACTTGATATTCTTCAGTGAACATTTGTGTATTGGCTGCGTGGAAGCCTGAGACTGTATCAGCGCCATATTCAGTAAACATAATTGGTTTTCCTGGCGCTTTTTTCTCCCATTGTTCCATTTCTTTTTTCAATTCTAATTTGGCTATGTTTAAATCTGCTGTTTGAGTATACCAGCCATAATATCGATTTAAACAGATTACATCAATTAAATCATAAACCTTATCAGTATCAGGTTGAGCAGTTAACAACAAGACAATCGTAACTGGTCGTTTTTGAGGATCCAAATCTTTCGTTAATTTAACTAATGGTTCAAAATATTCTTTAGCTCCATCCTCCATTGATGCTGGTTCGTTAGCTACAGACCACATAACTACTGAAGGGTGGTTTTTATCTCTAGCAACAAGTTCTCTAATCACTTGTTCGTGAGCTTCTTTTGTTTTCAAACCTTCCCAAGAGTTAGGTTTCTCTGAACCATCATTACTCAATAACGCAGTGAAACTTAAGTGTAAGCCTACGCCTGTCGTTTCATCTATTACAACAATACCTTGTCGGTCAGCCAAACGCATCATTTCTTCAGAATATGGGTAATGTGAAGTTCTGAATGAGTTTGCCCCAATCCATCTAAACAGTTCTAAATCTAAAACGTTTGCAGTTTCATTTAGCCCTCTACCGCTATAGAATGTATCTTCATGTTTACCAAATCCTTTGAAGTAAAATGGTTTATTGTTGATTAAAAATTGTCCATTCTTAACTTCGACTGATCGTATGCCAAATGGTTCGCTATAACTATCAATTAATTGCTCATCATTATCAAAGATTTCCACTTTCAAATCATACATATAAGCATTTAAAGGCTGCCATAAATGTGCATGTTCTATTTCAATAGTACTTTCTGTTTGGTTGGCAGAAGCTACATTATTACCTTTTTCATCAATAACGCTTACTCGAACATGTGTATTAGAAGGAAATTGTCCTTTAATTTTATAACTAACTTCACCTTTATCATCATTTAAAACATTAGTTATAATTTCAATATCTTCTATATAATTTTGCGGTGTCGTATAGATTTTCACGGGTCTATGTAGCCCTGCGTAGTTAAAGAAGTCAAAGTTTGGATTATTTTTTCGTACTATTTCTCCATTTTCATCTTTTTCTTCAGAATAATTACCTACTGGTAAGGTTGAATAATCTAAAACATTGTTTACTTTGACTGATAAACGGTATGATCCTGTAGAAGCTAATTCTCCAGTTAATTTAACTTCGAACGGTAAAAAACCACCTGAATGAGATACTACTTCTTTTCCATCTACATAAACTGTTGCTTGATGTGTTGCTGAAGCAAATCTTAATACCACTCTATCATCTGCAAATGATTTAGGAATGGTAAATTCACGTTCATACCACACATCACCAACATGATTTCTTATTTTATCTACAATACCTTGATCATTATAAGAACCAGGAACTGCCATAACATATTCCGTTTCCAAAGGTGTTTGTACATCATTAATATTTTGAGCATTTTCTAATTTAAAATTCCAAATACCACTTAAATCTATCACTGTTCTTGTTTCTGTAACTATTGGATATAACATAAGTTCACTCCTAAATGATTTATTTAAACTCCTGAATACGCATTAAATCCTCCATCTACTGGCAAGACCACACCATTAACGAAGCTTGACGCTTGGTCGCTTACTAAAAACAATAGTGCGCCTATAAGTTCTGAAGGTTCTCCAAAACGTCTTTGTGGTGTAGACTCAATAATTTTTGTAGCACGTTCTGAGTAACTGCCATCATTATTTAACAATAATCCTCTATTTTGATCTGTTAGTAAAAATCCAGGTGCTATCGCATTTACTCGTATATTGGTACGTGAGAAATAAACGCTTAACCATTGCGTAAAGTTACTAACTGCTGACTTAGCTCCACTATATGCTGGTATTTTAGTTAATGGAGTAAAAGCATTCATTGAAGAGATGTTAATAATACTGGCGAAATCTTTATTAATCATATCTTTACTAAATACTTGAGTTGGTATAAATGTACCTTTGAAATTTAAATCAAATACAAAGCCGACGCTTTCTTCATCCAAACCATAAAAATCTTGTATAGATTCTTTATTATTATTATCAAAGTATTCATCGTCTGTAGTGCCTTTAGGATGATTTCCTCCAGCACCATTGATTAATATAGAAATTTCACCATATTGTTCGTTAATTTCTTTCTTAACTCTTTCCATATCTTTTCTAGAAGTAACATCGCCTTGGAAAAAACTAGCTTCTCCATTATCTTTCTTTATTGTTTCAATTAATTCGTTTCCTTTATTTTGTGTCAAACCAACTATAGCTACTTTTGCTCCACAACTTGCTAGAGCTTTTGACATTTCGGAACCGATAACACCTGAACCTCCAGTAATAACGGCTATTTTACCACTTAAATTTATTTCAAAAGGTAATCCCATTTTATTACACCCCTTAGTTAGATTTTGTTACTGCTTCGTATAATCCGATAAGATACGTTGCACCTAATGCACGGTCATATAAGCCATAGCCCGGTTTACCAGTTTCGCCCCATATCATTCGGCCATGGTCAGGTCTAATAGGCCCCTCATAATTAAACTCATGTAAAGCTTTTACTATTTCGTACATATCTAGCGAACCTTTAAATGAAGGATGGGCTGATTCTTGGAATGAGTTTGGACCAGTATGTTTGATATTGCGAGCATGGACGAAATGTACTCGATCTTTTTCGCCAAAATAGCGTAACATTTCAACAAAATCATTAGATTGATCTGCTCCAAGAGAGCCAGAACACATTGTTAGACCATTGCTTCTAGAATCATATAAATTAATAAAACGTTCTAAATTTTCTTTATTCGTGATAATTCTTGGTAGACCAAAAATACTCCATGGTGGATCGTCCGGATGTATTGCCATTAAAACATCTTCTTCTTCAGCTACAGGAATTATTTTTTTAATAAAATATTCTAAGTTAGACCATAACGCCTCTTCGTCGACATCATCATATTCATCTAACAAGGCATTTAAACTTTCTTTTGTATAACTTGAATCCCAACCAGGTAAAGCAAGTTCACCACTACGTGGGTTCATTTTATCTACGTCATTTTCATCGTAAATTAAGCATGTTGAACCATCCTCTAAACGATATTCTAGTTGAGAACGTGTCCAATCAAACACGGGCATAAAGTTATAACACACCGTTTTAATACCCTCAGATGATAAATTTCTCAATGTTTGACAGTAATTTTCAATATATTGTTCTCTAGTTGGCTTTCCTAATTTAATATCTTCATGCACAGGCACACTTTCAATTACTGAGAATTCTAAACCTGCTTCTTCTATCTCGTTTTTTAGTGCCTTAATTTTTTCTTTAGGCCAAACTTCACCAACAGGCACATCATAAATTGCACTAACTATACCTTTCATTCCTGGTATTTGGCGTATTTGTTCTAACGTAATAGGATCATCAGAACCATACCATCGAAATGTCATTTTCATTTCAAATTACCCCCTTGTTTAAATTAAATTGAAATAATTATAAGCATTGTTATAACAAATATTTTGAATTAATTTTTTTAGCAACTCATTTTCATTAGGAATTTCATCTTTTTCAACTAAATCTCCTACAAAAGTACATAAGATTCTGCGGAAATAATCATGTCTTGAGTAAGAAATAAAACTTCTTGAATCAGTTAACATACCAACGAAATTCATTAATAATCCTTGGTCAGCAAGTGATGACATTTGGCGAAGCATGCCACGTTTAGTATCATTGAACCACCAGCCTGCGCCATGTTGTACTTTTCCTTTTATGCCCGCTTCTGTCTGAAAATTGGCTATTGCTGAACCCACAATATCGTTATAGATTGGGTTTAAATTGTAAATAATAGTTTTAGGCAAATGTCCTTCATATTCCATCATATTTAGTAAAGAATTTAAGTGGTAAGCTACATGGGTTTGATCTAACATAGAATCAAAACCTGTATCTGGCCCTAATTTTTCAAACATTTTAGTATTAGCATTTCTCAACGCTCCAAAATGAATTTGCATTGCCCAGCCTTTTTCATAATATTTTTTACCCAGTTCATTCAATACATAAGTTTGAAATTGCGCTTTATCTTTACTAGTTAATTCTTCTTTATTTATAGCTTTACTAAAAATGCGACTAACTTCTTCTTTTGTAAAATCTTCATAATGTAATATTGAAATACCATGATCTGACAATTTAGCACCTTTAGCATGAAAATAATCTATTCTATTAAATAAGGCTTTTATAAAGTCATCTTCAGTTTTTAATTGTTTATCTTCAACTTGTCCTAATTTTTCTAAAAAATTTAAGAAAGCCTGGTCTCCTATTTTGAAGACATCATCTGGTCTGAAAGCTGGTAGTACCGTTGTCTCAAAAGCGTCTTGTTTAGCAATATCATCATGATAATGTAAGTCATCGGTAGGGTTGTCTGTCGTACAAATTAATTTCACATTAGAATTAGTAATTAATGATTGGGTTGTTACGTGATTTTCTTCCAAATATTTGTTAGCCTCGTTGTATATTCGTTCAGCATTTTCTGAGGTTAGTAATTCATCAATGTTAAAGTACATTTTCAACTCTAAGTGTGACCAATGATACAAAGGATTCCCTACGCTGTTTTCAAGTGTTTCTGCCCATTTTATAAATTTTTCTTTATTAGAGGCATCTCCAGTAATATATCGTTCTTCAATACCTTGTCCTCTCATAGCACGCCATTTATAGTGATCTCCACTTAACCAAATGTCTACAATATCTTTAAAATGAACATTTTCAGCGATTTGCTTAGGGTCTAAATGACAATGGAAATCATATATTGGTAAATCTTTTGCATAATCGTTATATAATTTTTTACCTGTTTCATTATTCAACATAAAATCTTTATTTATAAATGCCATAAAACTTTTGCCTCCTTATTACAATTCATCTCTAAGTGTTAATTCTTTTACAATTTGTTTATGTCTTTTATCTGTTAATGGATAAGTAAAGAAGAAAATGATTAATGCTATTAAACTTATACTTCCTGGGATTACAAAGAATAATATTCTTAATCCTTCTAAGGTTCCTGCTGATTGAGCAACGTTAGGTTGATAGCCAATTAATGTAAGTGCAAGACCTGGTACAAAACCGGCAAGTGCTTGTGATAATTTCCGAGTGAAACTATAACTTGAATAAATTATGCCTTCAGTTCTTTTACCAGTCTTCCATTGTCCATATTCAACTACATCAGCTATAAACGCCCATGATACTGTAGTTGGTATAACTAAAAAGAAGTTTGAGAATGTATTTACAGTTAAAAAGCTAATATGTTGTTCTCCGAAGAAGAAATAATTTAAAAATTCGCATACTACAAAGCCAGCTATACCGATGATTGCAGTCATTTTTTTACCAAATTTTTTACTTAAGTAAGTCGTAAATATTAGTGCAGGGATTAGTGAAATAAAATTCAATGTACTTACTAATCCTACGAAGTTAGGTTCATTTAATACATACTGGAAATAATATAATTGTGATGATTGTTTTAAAAATAATGCCATAATACTAAGTCATGTAAAGATTGCTAATGCTGCAAAGGCTCCATTTTTCAACACACCTGCAAAAGCATTTCCACTATCTTTTTTAACAGGTTGTTCACGTATTTCGCCTTTTTCTTTAGGTTCTAATTTCACATGTCGTTCCTTAACATTTTTATAGCAAATTAAATGTAATAAAACACCAACAATTGCTAGAGCAGCTACTACAACTGGATAACCCAGAGTATGACTGTTGAAAAGGTTAACCATTGGTACAACTACTATACCTGCAACAAATATTGCTCCTTGAGACCCTAAATTTCTAAAGACAGATAACTGTGTACGGTCATCTGCATTAAGTGTCATAGATGCTGAAAGAGAACCGTATGGAATGTTAACAACAGAATAGGCTAGGTTAAATAACATATACGTTCCAAAAGCCCATGCAATTTTTCCAGTATGACTCAAATCAGGAGATAAGAAGGTTATTACCGTTATAATTGCTAGCGGTAAAGTACCATACAGAATAAATGGACGGAATTTACCTTTTGGTCCAATTTTCTTTCTAGAATCAACAATTGTCCCGACTCCAGTATCAACAAAGGCATCAAATATTTTAGATATTAAAAAGACAAGACCGCCATAAAATGCTGATATTCCTAAAATGTCAGTGTAAAACTTCAATAAATAAATTTGTCCCATGTCGAACATCAGGCCATTTCCTAAATCTCCTAAGCCATAAGAAAGCTTTTCTTTAAACTTGAGTTTAGGTTGTTCAATATCTTTGAATTTTTTACTTTTGGATTGCTATCGTGATTTACTTCAGTAGTCATATTTTCCCCTACTTTCTATCTCTTCATCTTTTTATATCTTGTGCAGTGGTTTGGATAGAATTGATAACTTCAAAATCTGAGGTAGTATGGTCTCCTTCAACGGTATGCTTATATAAAGCATTTTTAATTCCAAAATCAACAGTATCTTGTAAAGGAAGCTGATTGATTAATCCATAGATTATTCCTACGCTAAATAAGTCTCCAGTTCCAACTCTATCTAAAATATCGACATCATATTTCTCAGATTGATATAGATGATTGCCATTATATATAAATCCTTGTAAGCGGTTTCTTGAACTGCTAAAATTTTTTCTTTGCATAAATGCAATGTAGTTAATGTCATATTTTTCAGTAATTTCTTTTAAAATTGGTTTAAGTATTTTAATATCAGCTAAACGATTAAGACTATCCTTTTTATCTTCGTTATTATCATTAGGTAAAGACAATGGTTCATAGCCAAAGATTAAATTCACATATGGCAAGAGTTCAGACATCTTTTGTCGTGCGTAATCAAATTTCCATAAAGCTGCTCTAAAATTCAAATCACAACTTACAAATAATCTTTTCTGCTTGGCAACTTTTAATATTTGTAAAATACAATCAAACATCTCATCGTTGAGTGCAGGAGTTATACCAGTAAAGTGAAACCATTGGTGGTGGCTAAGTGCCTGTTCTATTTCATAATCTTCAAATCTTAGTTTAGAAAACACTGAGTTGGCACGATCATAAGTTACTTGTGATGGACGGACACTAAATCCCTTTTCTAGAAAATAAGTTCCCAGCCTACCTTCGCGTTGTTCAATAAAATCTGTATTTATATTGAATTTTCTTAAATTCATTAACACCGTATTACCTAACACATTAGAAGGTAGCCCAGTTAACATTGAAGTTTGAACTCCTAATGATGATAATCCCACAGCTACATTCATTTCTGCGCCCCCATAGTTGATGTCAAACTTAGTTGCATCTTCAATCTTTCCAAAACCTGGTGGTGATAGGCGCATCATAATTTCACCAAACGTTATTACTTTCACTTCCTCACCCTCTTACATCTTTTAATTTTTGTACAAATTGTTGAGTGTTTATTTTTACTTGATTGATGTTATCGTTAGCGTTTTTAGTAAGCGCGCTACCAATTCCAACTGCAAAGGCACCTTGCTGATACCACTCATGCATATTATCAATTGATACTCCACCTGAAGGCATCATTTCTACTTGTGGTAGCGGACCATGAACATTTTTAATGTATTTCGCACCTAGTAAATCTCCTGGGAACAGTTTAACTACGTCTACACCTGCTTTTAGTGCTTGCGTTATTTCTGTAAAAGATCCACAACCTGGTAAATAAGGAGTGTTATATAAGTTGCACATCTCAGCAATTTTCACATCAAAATGTGGGCTGACAATATAAGATGCACCATTCATAATAGCCATTCTTGCCGTTACGTCACCTAAAACTGTTCCAGCACCAATAACGACTTCTTTGTCTTTATAATTCTCTTTTAATTCTTGAATAACTATTTCTGCTTGAGGAGTAGTGAAGGTAACTTCAATATTCAATATTCCGCCCTCAATAATTTGTTCTATATAGTCTAAAGCTTGCTTTTTAGACTTCCCTCTTACTACAGCAACCAAGTAGTTATCATGTAAGCTTTTTAAAGTATTAAATTTATTCATTCGCATCTTCCCCTTTCTCTCCTTTTTTCAGTTCCAATTTTAGAATTATATTTAGATTTTTCAATTAAATCTCTGAGGAGTAGCTATTTTAATAAAAAATCGGCATAAAAAAACACTTACATTCAAAGGCTGTAAACCATTGATATGTAAGCGTTTTCTTTAAATATTGAAAATTTTCTTATTAATTACAATAATTCTAAATAATTCATTAAAGCATGGATAATAAGTAGAAAATTTCAACCTATTTGTGTTAATTTGACCTTTTTTATAATTATTTTACCTTTTACTAAAATTTTAAGTTTCTATAGTTTGTTTTTAATATATTTTACCTGTTCTTTTTACGGTATTGATTTGGGGATAACCCGAAAATATTTTTAAAACACGTCGCAAAATAACTTTGTTGCTTAAAGCCGACATAATGTGCAATTTGCTCAATAGACATATCTGTATTTTTCAATAAATATTCGCCTTTACGTACTCTTTGCTCCGATAAAAACAATGATATAGTTACTCCTACTTCTTTTTTAAACGTTCTTGATAAATAAGCAGGTGATAATTCTACGCTCTTCGCTAAGTCTTCTAAAGTAATGTCACGACTTAAATGTAATTCCATATATTGAATCACTTTATTAATTTTAGAACTGTAATTTAAACTTTTAGTGCTTAAAGTTGTATTAGCATACTCTTCAATCATAGTTAAAGTTAAATTTTCAATTCCTTGCACACTTGTTTCATCGTCGCATATTTGCCAGATAAAGCATCAACCGTTAATAAATTAACTCCGCTTCTTTCAATTGTCTTTCTACATAATGCATTCATTAAATAGGCAAAATATTTCATTGTAACAAACACATCATGCCCTCTACGTAAACCTGATATTTGAGAAGAAACTAATTTAAAGTATTTTAAAGCTTCTGAAGGATTGCCGTTTGCAACTTCGGTTAAAAATTGATTCTCTAGTTCGTATCTTTTCTCTAACTGTAGCAAAGTGTATTCATATTGCTCTGTTGCTTCAGAAAAGTTAGTACTTGAAATGTGAAAATTAAAGTCAATTTTTTCTACTAACTTATGATAAGATTTACCTTTTAAAAACTTATAAGCTAATCGCGTCGTTTTATCCACTTGTGTTTGAGGGCATAGTGGAATAGTAAGTAAATATTGTTTTAAAGCTTCAATTTTATCTACACCCATATTATTTTGTTGCAATAAATAATGACAGTCTTTATCACTTGGTCTTTTAGTCAAATATGGACCTACCACGATAACTTGTTTTACCTTTCTATATTTAAACATCATAAATTTAACATTAAATTTATTCGTATAAACATAGATATGATTACCATCCATATCATCAGTTAGACACTTAAGTTGATTCTTAAAATGCTTACTTCTCGTATTAGTGAAGGGCGTTTGAAGCCAATTACCTAATTTCCTTAATTCATAAAGATGAAAACTTTTAACTTGTAGATTAAAAAATTCAAGGGCATGTGTTTTTATCAATTCCATTTTACTTTTATCCATAAAAAACACCTCACCTAATTATAAACATATTCCTAACTTCATAAGTTATATAATAAAAAAAGAACGATGAAAGTTAATCCATCGTTCATATGCGCATTCAATTATTTTATTTTCATATTAGATATGACACTTATACGAAGTATTGTTGGCGAGACTCCTAGGGGAACAGGGCTAGGCTAAGACCGTGGCTTAGCCAGTCCCCCCAGGAAAGCTTCGCCAAACAATATGGAGTGTGCGCATAAAAAGCCTTTAATTCAATTAGTTATCTTACTTTAAATTATACTAATGTACATCTTTTAAGATGCCGTAAATGCCGTGTTCGTGTTGTGGCATTGGTTTGGTACTTTTATTAAATGTCACGACGCTTTCATTATCTATATGATAAATAATCATGTCATTATCTGTAATATTGTCATATTCGTCGGCATTTATTTCAATAATATTTTGATTTGATATGACGTTATCAAACCAGCGTGGGCTATGATTGTCATCAAATAAAATATGGTTACGTAACGGACCATTTAAATTATTGCGTGCTTGTTCATCGGTAAATGAGACAGGCATCATGCTAACATTGTTCAAACCAAATTCAGGAACAAGTTCATTAAATGCTAAACTATTGAAAATAAAGGACTTAGTCATCAATAAACATTTACTATAATGAATTAAATCTGCTGAGAGACGATCACTACTTGATAATAAATGTCCTCTAAATACCTCAAATCCAAGTTCTTTCGCATCTTCTGAAGATTCATCGAAAAGATTAAACACCATTACTGGAATCTCGTGTTCACGTAACTTTTTACCTAAATGGAATGAGAATTCGCTTTCCCCTACTAATATCACGCCAGGTGGTTCTGTACTAGCTAAGCCGAGTAATTTACTTAAAGGTTTAAAACTAAAACCATAAATGACTACGGTAATAAAGACTAAGCCGAACGTCACCGGCGTAATGTAACTCGCCATTTTGACATTATCTTCTAAAAATAAGCTACTAAAAAATTGTGCTACAGTAAGCACTACGATGCCTCTTGGTGCCATCATTGCGACAATCGCACGTTCTTTTTTAGTAATTTCAGTCCCAATTGTTGATAACAACACTGAAATCGGACGTACAAGAACAATCATCACAATCGCAAATACTAATAATTGCCAAGATAAAACGTGCATAAGCACAGATGACGTCAATGATGATGTAATTAAAATAAAGACTGTTGAAACCAATATAGATGACGTATTTTCAATAAAATGATCGGATTCTTTGAAAATTAAATCATGACGTTTATAGTGTGCCATCATTAATCCGAAAATGGTTACCGCTAATAATCCAGATTCTTGAAGTATCTGGTCACAAATACTAAATACCAATAAGATGAAAACGAGTTGTATAGATGGCATTAATGTTTGTGGAATTAAATCTCGTTGTATCAACCAATTGAATATAAATGATGCACCAAATCCAATTATAGCAATGGCAATCATTTGTAAGATAAAGACGAAAATAAGTTGAAAACCAAAGCCTTCACCTATAATTTGATACACGTAGAATGCGGTAAGCGCTAAAATTGGCCCCATTGGATCCAAAATAATACTTTCCCAACGTAATATTGAATCAACATTTTTACGCACTTTCGCTTGTTTCAATAAAGGTTGAATAACAGTTGGACCAGTGATTAAAAAGAGTCCTCCCATGACCATAGCTACAGAAATTGGAAAGTCTAATATTTTATGTAATGCGATGGCACCGAGTATCCAAGCTAACACGGCTCCTATAGTAATAATACGGATAACTGCTTTGGAAATACCTCTTAACTCTCGGAAATCTAAGTTACTGCTTCCTTCAAACAGAATGACTGCTACGGCTAGCGATACAATAGGACTGAATACTTCAGAACCCAATGTAGCTTCAGGATTAGCTAAACCTAAAATAGGTCCTACTAATAATCCAACAATCGACATAACTACAATTGAAGGCCATTTAATACGGTCTGCTAACCATTGACTGAAAATACCTAGTGCTAGAAAGAGTACAATGACTAGCATGACAGGTAAATCTAGTGACATACCTACACCTTCCTCAATAATTTCAAGTTTTGTTTAATACTTGCCATACTACCAAACTTTGTTTAAGACTGCATTACTATTTTACAACACTTTGGTTAATGACCTCACACAAAAAACATTGTTCATGTGGAATGAACTTACTATTTATTTTTAAGTCATTTTCGGCTAAAATAAGTTATTGCGTCTTACATATATAAATATAATAATTGAAAGGACTTTTCAAAGTGCAACAATTTAAAGAGGCCATGATGGTGGCTTTCGCCTTTGTCGGTGTCGTAGTTGGCGCTGGATTCGCTACTGGGCAAGAAATTTTCCAGTTCTTTACTAGTAATGGGAGCTTTAGTGTTCCAGGTATTATCATTACCGGAGCAATTGTGACGCTCGGTGGCATATTTGTATTAAACACTGGTTACATCTTAAAATCTCATAACCATTCTGAATCTATCCACTATTACTTACACCCGATTATTGCGCGTATATTTGATATTATACTTACAATTTTTCTGTTTTCGCTTGCAATCATTATGACTGCTGGCGGGGCATCTACTATACATGAAAGTTTTGGTTTACCTTATTGGCTAAGTTCATTACTTCTTGTAGTAATGATTTTAGTCACTTTATTTTTAAAATTTGATCGACTTATTACGGTACTTGGAATCGTGACACCGTTTTTAGTCATTGTAGTAACTATTATCGCTATTTATTATTTTTCAACAGGTTCACTTAATTTCGATAGTGCAAATCAATTTTCAGAACATCACCATGCACTTTCACTTGGTTGGTGGTTTGACGGTATTAATTACGCCAGTCTTCAAATCGCTGCAGCGTTTAGCTTTCTAAGTGTAATGGGCGGTCGTATGCATCATCAACGTTCTGGCCTATGGGGTGGCTTAATTGGTGGTCTCATCATTACGTTTCTACTTTTAATGATTAATTTAGGGCTCATCACTGAATTTAACGAGATTAAATCGGTTGCTTTACCAACATTATTACTAGCCCATCATATTTCGCCTATATTAGGAACAATTATGTCGATTATTATGATTCTGGTTATCTATAATACAATTGTGGGCCTTATGTACGCCTTCGCTTCACGTTTTACAGAGCCATTTTCAACATCGTACTTCGTATTAATCATTATTATGGCAATCGTTACATTTATTTGTACATTTATCGGTTTCATTTCATTAATTGGAAAAGTCTTCCCAATTATGGGATTATTCGGTTTCATACTCCTTATCCCAATTATGTATCGTGGCTTTTTAAATTTGAAATCCTTCAAAAAATAACTTAATAAATTAAAAATCTAGCGCATCGAGATGTGCTAGATTTTCTTATATCTAATTTAATTTTAAGGGTGTTAAATGTGATTCAATTTCGTAACGTCGCTCTTCATAAAATGGTGGCAGTTGTAAGTGGTTGCCTAGGCTTTCTATATCTTCGTCAATCGTAAAGCCAGGGCCTGCAGTCGCAAATTCAAAGACTAAATGCCCAGGTTCTTTCATATAGATAGCGTGGAAGTAGAAGCGCTCTTTGACCTCTGTAACGTTCAAACCCTTATTTCTAAAATGATGTTGCCATGCGACATGTTCATCATCATTTGGGACTGACCAGGCAATATGATGGAAGATACCCACACCCCAGCGTCTAAGTTTTTCAAGTGCTACACTTTCAACAATGACTTGATGATGTACTTCGCCTACAGTTTGATATTGCACATTCTCTTTAGTTGTTGTCACGTATTCTAATTGTAAATCCTCTTGTAACAAGCCTGTTGTTGCTTCAGGATTCGCTGATAACATTGTTACGCCATGAAATCCCATAATGTCGCTTGTATCTCGTTCTTCTTCACTCTCTACTAATGCAAGTGTTAACCCATGGATATCTTCAAATTCAAGTGTTGCTTGATTGAAGGTGTGAGTTTGACGTGTTTTGACTCCTTGCGCATTAAGGTACATTTCCCACTCGGCCATGCTATCTTTTGGGATTCTAAACGCTAGACGCCCTATTTGTCCTGCACCTATGCGCCCTTTGTATTGATTTGGCCAGTTAAAGAATGTTAATACCATGTCGCTATTGGTTTTATGATTGGAAAAGTATAAGTGATATATTTTAGTGTCATCGTAGTTTACCGTCTGTTTAATCAATGTTAATTTCAATATCTTCGTATAGAAATCGTACGTTTCTTGCGCGTCGCCGACAATTGCAGAAATATGATGAATATGAGTAATAGGTTTCATCGTTAGCACCTCCTGATTTTTTAAGCTTACTAATTATTTCGATTTCGAGATAATTATATTTAAAAAGATAAGCGCACAGACTTATACGTCAGTCGTTTGTGCACTTAGTTTCTTGAATGCCTGTTGTAATGTAGTTAATTCCTCATCTGTTAAGACGGAGAAAGCTTCTTCTAATGTGGCTGCGTGTTGTGGAAATATTTTAGCCATAAATTGTTGGCCTTTGTCTGTAAGTGTTGCATTATAGACGCGTTTGTCGCAGGAATCTTTGTCGCGTATAATCCAGCCCTTTTCCTCAAGTTGCGTGACCACATACGAAATACTACTACTTGCGATGAGTACTCTTTCTCTAATGCGTTGTATAGGTTGTGGTCCTTTGTTGTACAGTAATTCTAATACCGCAAATTCAGTGACATTTAGTCCATAATTTTGAACATCTTGTTTTACAATTTTTTCCAATGTATCTAATGAACGATTTAATCCTATAAATGCGTTTAAGGAATATTGTGTTCTATCCATTATGTCACCCACTTTATATTATTTCGATTTCGAGATAAATTATACACTTTGTTGATATAAGCGTCAACGTTTTGATTTAGTCTATTTTTCTTGAAAATGAAGTCCCTAATCGTCTGCATGTGTGGGCCCCCTTTTCAAAAATAAGAATGAAAGCAAGACTTTCAGGGAATACTATTCATGGAGGTGTCACAAATGACCAATCAATTATTTATTAACAATGAATTTGTAGCAAGCAAATCTAACGAAACAATGGACGTTATCAATCCAGCTACGGGTGAAACAATTGATACCATTACATTTGCGACTGAAGAAGAAGTAAACGAAGCGATAGAAAAATCTAAGCATGCGCAACGTGAGTGGGAACAAGTCCCTGCTCCAACACGTGCTGAACATGTTAAATTATTAATTCCATTATTGGAACAGAATAAAGACGAGTTAGCCAATTTATATGTAAAAGAGCAAGGTAAAACGCTCGCTCAGGCAGAAGGTGAAATTGATAAAGCCGTTCAATTTATCGATTATATGACAAGCCTAAGCATGAGTAATAAAGGCGAAGTCTTACAAAATAGTGTCTCAAATGAAACAATTCAACTAACGAAAAAACCAATTGGAGTAACGGCAGGCATTGTACCGTGGAATGCGCCGATAATGGTATTAATGCGTAAAGTGATTCCGGCGCTAGTGACTGGTTGTTCTGTGGTAATTAAACCAAGTGAAGAAACGACTCTACTTACATTGAGATTAGCAGAACTCTTCCGTGCGTCAACGATTCCAGCAGGCTTAGTTCAAATCTTGCCAGGTACAGGCGAAACGGTAGGTACTCAACTTGCTAGTCATAAAGATATTCAAATGATTTCTTTAACTGGCAGTATGCGTGCCGGTAAATCAGTGTACCAACATGCGGCGGATACTGTGAAGAAAGTGAATCTAGAATTAGGCGGTAATGCGCCAGTATTAATTACCCCTCATGCCGATTTAGATAAAGCAGTTGATTATATTGTGACTGCTCGTATTAACAACGCCGGCCAAGTATGTACGTGTCCTGAACGTATCTTCGTTCATAAAGATGTGCATGATCAATGGATTGAAAAAGTAAAACAACGTATGAGCGACCTTCAAGCAGGCGATCCATTTGATAACAATACAGATTACGGCGCTATTATTAACCAACAACAATTAGACAGCATTGATGATAAAGTACAAGAAGCAGTGAACAATGGTGCTAAGTTGGTATTAGGTGGTCATAAATTAGATCGTCCAGGTTTCTTCTATGCGCCGACGATTTTAGACAATGTTAAAACAGATGACCGAGCGTTTAAAGAAGAAATATTTGGTCCAGTCTTAGCCATCACAACGTACAGTGACTTTGATGAAGCCATTGAAGCTGCTAACGATACCAATGCAGGATTATCTTCATATATCTTCTCTGATAACCTACAAGAAATGATGACGGCAACTGAACGTTTAAAATTTGGCGAAGTTTACGCCAATTGCGAAGCTGAAGAAGTCGTTAATGGCTATCACGCAGGTTGGAGAGAATCTGGTCTTGGAGGCGCAGACGGCATCCATGGCTTTGAAGAATATTACAATACAACAGTAAGTTATATTAGATGGTAAAGTAGTTGTTCTCATAATGACATTTTAAATATAAAAACTTAAATCCCTTATTCCATTAAGTTGGAGTAAGGGATTTTTTATGGCCATATTTTGGTTTGCATAGGAGTTTATAGGATTGGACTCGCACTAAATGGTTGTGCCGCTTCTTATTTATTTAAGGCTTTGTCGAGAGATTGAATATTTTTCTTCATAACAGATTGGAATGTAAGCGACTCATCATTCGCTTGTGATTTAGATAATACTGATAAATTATTAAAGCTCACAGGTTCCGCATTGGTTTCATCACGTATTATATCCGTGATTTTTGAAGTGATATTTTGTTCGTATAAGATGTACGGTTGTTTCGTATCATTAATATTTTTAACTAACGCTAGAATATCTTTCTGGCTAGGTTCTTCATTATTCATACCACTGACGCCCTCTTGTTCGAAGTGATAACGATGCGCTAAATAGCCTAATGAATCATGTGAAATCACTACTTTATCACGTTTTGGATTAGCTGTGATTTGTTTTAACTTTTTATCTAAATCTGTTAAATCTTTATCTAGTTTTTTATAATTCTGTTCATAATACGCTTTATGGTCAGGGTCTCTTTTTACTAAATCATTTTTAATTTTCTCGCTCATTTGTTTATCTAACACTGGATCTAGCCATACATGTGGGTCATGACTTTCTTCTTCGTGACTATGATGCTCATGTTCGTGTTCATCGTGGTCATGGTCTTCTTCTAATAGTTCATCATGATTCAACCCCTCAGCTACCGCTAATTTCATATCATCATTGTTCATAGATTTTGTAATCTTTTTAGCGACTGAATCTAAGTCATCACTTGAGTAGATAAACAAATCACTTTTCGCGATATTAATCATATCTCTTTGCGAAGGCTCGTACGTATGTGTATCTGCGCCTGGAGGATAAATTGTATCTACATTCACATATTTACCGCCAATTTGCTTCGTAAAGCTTTCAAAGGCGAAAACGGTAGTATAAATATTAAGTTTATTTTTAGTAGTTATTTTATCTTTCTCATTATGTGTATAGTGTCCTGAACTACATGCCGTTAAGGCGACACTTACACACACGACTAGTACGATATAGACCAACTTTTTCACAACGAGCCCTCCAGAGCGTAATAATTTCGTTCTCAACTATATCTATTCTACCCTAGAATTGCAATATCTATAGGTAGATTAACTTCGATATTATTTATAATTTAATATAATTTTTATGCAATGTTTTAATTTTCCGGAAAAGTGATACATAATACTATGACATTATTAAGGAGTGAATTTTCATGGCTGAAGAAATTAAACAAGGTAATAACAAATTTTACGTTGGCGAAGATGAAAATAACGCACAAGCAGTAATCACTTTCAAACAAGTGGATAATAATGAAATTGATATTGATCATACTGGTGTAGCTGACGAATTAGGTGGTCAAGGTTTAGGTAAAAAATTAGTAGAAGCAGTTGTTGAACATGCACGTAAAAACAACTTGAAAATTATCGCATCTTGTCCATTTGCGAAAGATGTATTAGAGAAAAATAAAGATTACCAAGACGTATACTTTGGTTAATCAAACTTAGGAAGAATTTTCCGAATATAGGCGTAGAGGTGATTCAATTATGAGTCGTCTCTACGTCTTTTTCTTTATCAATATTTTATGTCGATACTCCGTATTGTGGGTTCGCGTTCCGAGGAGATGGGTCGAGCCGCGGTCTCGACTCTCATCCTATTCTCTCAGGAGTCTCGCCAACAATACTCCGTTATTTATATGTTATTTTACAATTAAAAATTAAATACTAAAATCTAACGCGATTTAACTTACTCTTCTTATAGAAACTTATATCTTAATCTATTGTATATTGTCATATTTTATTAATCGGTTGTATTGATATCTCAACTTCTTTTTTAACTTCCTAAACAATGTGCTTGCTTATTTTTTATCATAGTAGTATATTTATTATACTTAATATAAATAATAGATAAAGATGAAGTTTCATCTTAGGAGGCACTTTACTATGAATGCATTTCATACTACTAAAGCTACACAAGTTACTAACATTACATTAAACGTTGAAGATTTAAATAAAATGACACAGTTTTACTCAAATATTTTAGGCTTTTCAATTAAAGAACAAGATGATCAACACACTGTATTTAATATCGGTGCACATGGACATACATTAACTTTAAACTACTTAGCTGACGGACGCCGTCAAGGGTTCAGAGAAGCTGGTCTCTTCCATATTGCCTATCTTTTACCTACACGAGCTGATTTAGCGAACTTCTTATATCATGCAAGTCGCTTAAATATACGTGTTGGTGGTGGCGATCACTTAGTTAGTGAAGCATTATATTTAGCTGATCCTGAAGGCAATGGCATTGAAGTCTATCAAGACCGTCCAAACGAAGACTGGCAATGGGATGGTAATTACGTCAAAATGGATACCCTAGAAGTGGATGCGGATGACTTAATCGATCAACGCACAGAAGAAGGCTGGCAAGGTTGGCCTGAAGATGGCATGATTGATCACTTACACCTTAAAACACATGATTTAGGACAAGCACGTGACTTTTATATTGAACAAATTGGTTTAGAACATATTTCTAATTACCCACAAGCTTTATTCATGTCTACTGAAAAATATCATCATCACATTGCCACAAACACTTGGCAGTCTAGTGAAGTAAGAACAGACAATGAACACACTTATGGCTTAGCACATTTTGATATTTATAAACCAGATATGGAAGAAACTCATTTAACATCACCAGAAGGTTTCGACGTAACTGTTCATAGTGATACTAGCGTCGTGCCAGGCTAACTTTCATCTAATCAAATGATATATCCCCCTCCATTAACACAAATAATGGCGGGGATTTAACGTTATATCATTAATAATTTAGTAATGAGCAGTTTGATTTCACTATCTTGAATTGCCGTTTACAATAGTCTTTCAATCAAATTAATTTGATGATTCAATTGATGGAGCATGAATTACTTTCAATCAAGATATATCTTATCTAGCGTTAGTAACTCCGCTTCATTTAGTTGAACTCATTTTACAAAGGAGAATTACATTGACGATTACAAATATAGATTTAAATAAAGAAAACACTATTATTTCAATAAAAACAATTAAACTTCATGATTCAAATCGTAATACAGATGCCATTCTAAAAATAACGGCGCCTATGGATTGGAATAATGCGCCGGTTATCTTATTCGCGCATGGGTTCGGATCTTCTTTAGATGGTTATGGCCCACTTGCTGATTTCTGGGCAAGACATGGTTTTGTTGTCATTCGACCAACGTTCCTAGATTCTAGAACTGTTAACTTAGATTCAGACGATCCACGCCAACCTTATATTTGGAAACATAGAGTTCAAGATATGAAACTTATTTTAGACCAATTAGATACAATTGAAGATTACCTTCCAGGCGACCATTATCACCTTGATCGTTCTAAAATAGCGACAGCTGGTCATTCATTTGGTGGTCAAACTGCCGGTAACTTACTAGGTTTACAAGTATTAGATTTAAACACTCAAAAGAGAGAAGATTTATCTGATTCAAGAGTTAAGGGCGGTATTTTAATCGCAACTGCCGGTGAAGGTGGCGATAATCTTACAGAATTTGCAAAAGAAAATTTCTCATTTTTAAATCCTTCATTTTCTAATATGTCTAAACCAGCACTTGTTATCGCAGGTGATCAAGACCACAATCCACTTACAGTACAAGGTCCAGAGTGGATGATGGAACCGTACCATTTAAGTCCAGGGCCTAAAAGTCTATTAACACTTTATGGCGCTGAACATTCATTAGGCGGTATCGCAGGTTATGAAGTAAAAGAAACTACTGATGAAAATCCTGAACGTGTGAGATTGATTCAAGAAGTCACATGGGCTTATTTCCGTCATTTATTAGATATTGAACATGATAGTTGGAAACAAGTTCAATCTTCCCTAGCTAATAAAGATAACGCTATGGGTTACATCGAATCTAAAGAATAAATAGTTTATATTTTATATGTATATAAAAACGGTCATCTCTATTGAAGTCCAATAGAAATGACCGTTTTCTTTATTTAAGAATATAAGTTAGTTTCTTAATCTTAATGGTTTATTGTTTATTAGTATAAACCTTTTGTTTCATTGCTTGTATCTATGAAGATATTTTTAGATTGTTGATAGTTTTTAATTGTATCTTTGTAGATTTCACGACCGATACCTGATTTTTTATAACCGCCAAATGGTGCGCCAGCTGGGAATTGGTTGTAAGTGTTAATCCAGATACGACCTGTTTTCATTGCTTTAGCAACATTTAGTGCACGGTTAATATTAGTAGTAAAGATACCGCCTGCTAAACCGTATTCTGAGTCGTTCGCAATTTTAATTGCTTCGTCTTCATCTTCAAATTTTTCTACGACTAGTACTGGTCCGAAGATTTCTTCTTGTGCTAATTTATGACTATTATCTTTTAATTCGATAATTGTTGGTTCAAAGAAATAACCTTTGTCGCGACCGTTGTCAGTAATACGGTGGCCACCAGTTAGAATATTAGCTGAACTATCTTCTTCTGCAAGTTTTACGTAGCTTTCGATTTTTTCAAGTTGTTCAGGTCCAGTTTGCGCACTCATTTTAACGTCTTCGTCAAATGGATCGCCGACTTTAATATTTTCAAATGCTTCTTTTAGTTTAGGCATTACTGTGTCATAAATAGAAGATTGAACTAATAAACGTGAACCTGCACTACATACTTCACCTTGGTTGAATAAGATACCTAATTGAGCACCTTCAACAACTTGATCTAAGTTAGCATCGTCGAAGATAATGTTTGCACTCTTACCACCAAGTTCTAATGTAGTTGGTACGATACGTTCTGCACCTGCTTTAGCTACGCCATAACCAACGTCAGTTGAACCAGTGAATGATAATTTATTTACGCCTTCGTGATTGAAGATAGCGTCACCTGATTCAGAACCTTTACCTGTTAGGATATTCACTACACCTTTAGGTAAAACTTCTTGGAAAATTTTCGCAAGTTCAATTAATGATAATGGTGTAGATGATGATGGTTGAATAACAACAGTGTTACCAGCTGCTAATGCTGGCGCTAATTTCCATGATGCTAGTAGAAGTGGGAAGTTCCATGCAACTACGGCACCTACAACGCCAATTGGTTCATTAACTACTAAGCTCATTGTATTATCATCGATTTGGTTAACTGTACCTTCGTCAGTTGTTAATACACTTGCAAAGTATTTAAAGTGGCTTGCTGCTAATGGTACGTCGATTGTAGACGTTTCACGATATGGTTTACCATTTTGTAATGATTCAACAGTTGCGAAGTGTTCTGCTTTTTCGTGAATACGACGGCTAATTTCTAATAAATAATCCGCACGTTCTTCTTTGGAAATTTTGCTCCAGTCGTCGAATGCATTATGTGCAGCTTGAACGGCTTTGTCGACATCAGATTTTGATGCTTTAGCTACTTCTGCTAAATCTTCGCCGTTAGCTGGGTTTGTTACTGTTAATGTGTCTCCACTTTCACTTGCTTGGAAATCACCATTAATAAATAATCCGTATTTTTCATCTATAAAATCTCTAACATTTACTTTTGCCATAGTTCATCATCCTTTATATAAGATTTATGAAGCCTTTTGCAATTGTTCTATATCTATTACATCGATTAGATGTAAGCGTTTACTACAACTAAAGTTATTTTACCTTTTATTACTTGAGATATAAAATAACTTGCTTATATTTAATTCCACATTTTCAAGATTTAAAACCTATAACAAAAAGACTACTAATAGTCAGTGCAACACTTCTAATAGTAGTCTTATCTATATTTATTTAATCCATTCGATGACGTCTTCAGCTGGTTGGCGAACTTTATCTTTAGGTTCGTTCTTACGATAGCCGAATGCAACCATCACTGATGGCGCAAAGTGTTCTGTATCCACTACGTCTTCTTCTGCTAAAATTTCTGTCACTTTATCTAAGTCGAAACCTTCCATTGGACATGAATCAATGCCGAGCAATGCTGCTGATGTCATCATGTTAGTCAATGCGATGTAAGTTTGTTTACTAGCCCAGTCCAATAATGTTCTTTCACTGTCGTTAATATGGAAGTTTGTTTGGAAATTATTAAATTTGTCTTCTACGGCTGGGATAGTACTTTCTTCATATTTCTTAATACCACGAATAATATGTTGCACGTATTCTGATGATGCAGTCACATTTTTACGAGCAAGAATAATCACGAAATGACTCGCACTATCTAATTGCTTTTGTGCACCCCAACTATAAGGTTTTAATTTATCTTTTAACGCTTCGTTCTCAACGACGATAAAACGCCAAGGTTCTAAACCTAATGAGCTTGGTGATAAACGTCCAGTTTCTAAAATTGTATTAAAATCTGATTCACTTATTTTCTTTTGGGCATCAAATTCTTTTGTTGCATGTCTAAAATTAAATGCTTTAATAATCGTATCTTGCATCTCAGTCATGACATATACCTCCTAAGTATGTAATAGTTAGATTATAAATGATAAATTCATTTGCCAAAAGTTATACGCTTACATTTTCGGTGCCGAAAAAAATTGATGAAAAATAACAATTTTATGTGGATTTTTTATCATTTTAAAAAGAAATTTATATTTATCTATTGAATTGTGAATAAATTCACAATATAATATATCTATGAGTTAAGTAATAGAGATGTTTCCAACCATTATTCTAATTATAAATATTCATTTCTATATGTAACTTCTGTCTTACTTACTTATTTATTAATATTTTATACAAATTGAAATGGGGTTAATATAATGACAAAAATTATGTTTTACGGAACTCGTGATTACGAAAAAAATGACGCTTTAAATTGGGGGAAAGCTAACAATATAGAAGTTGTTACGACTGAAGAAATTTTAAGCGAAGATACAGTAGATATGGCTAAAGGTTTCGATGGCGTTACTACAATGCAATTTGGTAAATTAGCAGAATCTGTATATCCTAAACTTGAAGAATATGGCATTAAACAAATAGCTCAACGTACTGCAGGTTTCGATATGTACGATTTAAAACTTGCTAAAAAACACGGCATCATTATTTCTAACGTACCAAGTTACTCTCCAGAAACGATTGCTGAATATTCAGTATCAATTGCTTTACAATTAGTTCGTAAATTCCCTGCAATTGAAAAACGCGTTCAAGAACATAATTTCAAATGGGCTGCACCAATTATGTCTACACCTATTAAAAACATGACTGTAGCAATTATCGGTACTGGTCGTATCGGTGCTGCAACTGGTAAAATCTATGCTGGTTTCGGTGCTAAAGTAGTAGGTTATGATGCATACCCTAATAATTCATTAGATTTCTTAGAATATAAAGATTCAGTTGAAGAAGCAATTGCTGATGCTGACATCATTTCATTACACGTACCTGCAAACAAAGAAAGCTTCCATTTATTCGATGCTGACATGTTCTCTAAAGTTAAAAAAGGCGCTGTATTAGTTAACGCTGCACGTGGTGCTGTTATCGATACACCTGAATTAATTAAAGCAGTTAACAACGGTACTTTATTAGGTGCTGCTATCGATACTTATGAAAATGAAGCAGCTTACTTCACATATGACTGGACTAATAAAGAAATCGAAGATAAAACATTATTAGAATTAATTGAAAATGAAAATATCTTAGTAACACCACACATTGCATTCTTCTCAGATGAAGCTGTAAGAAACTTAGTTGAAGGTGGATTAAACGCTGCATTATCTGTTATCAATACAGGTAAATGTGACACTCAATTAAACTAAGATAGTAATCATATAATTAAAAAGGATGAAATCTCTATTTGAGAAGATTTCATCCTTTTTTATATTCTTAGGAAAGTTGCCAACAATACTACTATTTCAATACTTCTTGTTCGATAATTTGTAAGACACCTTGTTCGTCATTGCTTGGTGCGACTGCTTTTGCAATCTCAAATAGCGATTGATCTTGACTGTTTGCCATTACATAACTATATTCTGCTAATTCCAACATATCTTTATCATTGTTCGCATCTCCAAATGCCATAAGTTCAGAAGTTGGCATTCCCCACTCTTCTAATAATCGAGTAAGCGCCTGGCCTTTTGTCATATTCGGCATGATAATATCAATACTATTATGCCCACTTGAAACAAGTTTAATAGTCTCGCTAAACTTTTCTTCTAAATCAGTATCGAGTGTTGAATGTGTGTCACGATTAATATTAAGCGCAATCTTCACGTATTCATCTTCTGGCAACGGTTGGAACGAATCAATTTCTTCTAGTTGATGATAATAGAAATGCGCATCTTTTTTAAATGCTTCGCTTGTATCTTTTAAAATATAGGCACTTTTTAACCCACACACTATAAATTCATCAATTTTTCTATCAATGTTTAAATAATCTACTATTTCTTTATAGTCCTTTTTATTAAAACTACGATAATTATATAATTCTGTTCCATGATAAATAACTGCCCCATTTTCAGAAATAAAGAACATATCTCTTTCTCCAAAAATAGATTTCAGTTTTGAAAATTGATTACCACTAGCAGCGATAAATTCAATATGTCGTGACTTTAATTCTTGAAAAATTCTGTCAAATCGTGCTTTATCATAGGCTTTGTTTGAATCTAAAAATGTCCCATCCATATCTACAGCAATTGCTTTAACCATATTCGTTCCCCCTTATGCACTATGTTATATTCTCATTCATTATATAGTTCATAGTCTATAGGTTGAAGATACCCACGACAGGATGAAACAATATTCACATTTTGAAATGACTTTCATTATTAAAATAAGCGCCCCCTTTTCCATTCAGAAAAGGAACGCTTAATATCTTTAATCTAGCATAGTTAGATTATTTAGTTTGCTGTTTGCGACTGCCTTTTAACAACAATAAACTACCAACAAGTAATAATAAATATTCTAATGATAGTTCATCAGATTGACCTGTATTAGGTAAAGCATAGCGTTTAGCTATCACAGAACGATATTGATTCATAGCTTCTGTCATAGTGTAGCCTTGACCTTGTGTAGTCATATTTTCATATGATGAAACATGATTATATCTGTCTGAGTAATTATCACCGTTATGACCATAATGATTGAATTCATAATGATCTACAAATTGACGATGGTCGTTGCCATAATATCTGTCAAAGTGTGATTGGTGATTATAGTCATAATGCATTTGTTGATTAGAATATCCATTGAAATGCTGTTGATTATTGTAACCATAATTAAAGTGTTGTTGACCGTTATAACCATGGTTAACATGTGGTGGGTTGTTATAACCATAGTTGTAATTGAAATTATGATCATAGTAATTATGGTTGATATGTGTCACTTCAATTGGCTTTCTTGGGATTACAATGCTTGGATGGTTGTTAAAGTCAATATTGATATTACCATCCTTGTCCATGTAATAATAGTTAATCGTTGCTGCATTATTACCCATGCAAGGTACTTTGATTTGTCTACCGTCAGCTAAGAATATATTTGTATTTCTATGATTATCAATATAATAATGGTTTACGATATTTTGTGGCGTATGAGTTTCGTGTGGTGGTGCTGGTGTTTGATTATCAATTACCACTTTTTTATCATCACTAAAGATAATGACTGTATTACCATTATTATCTTTTTGAATTTCTTTTACTGTCACTGAGTGACCATCTTGACCTTTTGGAATTGTAACGCTATTACCATCACTAAATTCAATTACGGTATTACCGTCTTTCGTAATTCTTTGACTTGTAATAGTAATTGACTTTCCATCTTTACCGTCTTGACCTTTTTCAATAGTAATTGTATTACCATCACTGAAGGTTACAACGGTATTACCATCTTTATCTTTGTGGCTTTCTTTCACAGTAACTGAGTGACCATCTTGGCCTTTAGGAATTGTGACTGAGTGTCCGTCACTAAATTCGATGATTGTGCTACCATCAGATGTTATTCTTTGGCCTACAATTGTAATTGATTGGCCGTCTTTTCCATCTCGACCATTAGTGCCGTTGATTCCATTGTTTCCATTATTGCCATTTTGACCGTTATAACCGTTGTTGCCATTTTGGCCGTTTTGACCATCTCTACCGTCACGTCCGTCGCGGCCATCTCTACCATCTCGACCGTCTTTTCCGTCGTGACCATCTTGGCCTTTTTCAATAGTAATAGAACTATCATCACTAAAGATTACGACAGTGTTACCGTCTTTATCTTTATGAGTTTCTTTTACTGTAACTGAATGGCCATCTTGACCTTTAGGAATTGTAACTGAGTGACCATCACTAAATTCGATGACAGTATTACCATCAGGGGTAACTTTTTGATTAACAATTGTAATTGATTGACCATCTTTTCCATCACGGCCATTGTCACCACGGTCACCTTTATCGCCTTTGTCACCTTTAGAGCCTTTTGGTATTGTGATTGTTTTGCCGTCTGTAAACGTTACGACTGTGTCGCCTGTTTCATTGACTTCTGTCTTCGCAATACCGACTGATGTACCTTCTCCACCTTTATCACCTTTTGGAACTGTCATGATTTTACCATCAGTGAAGTGCACCACTTTATTGCCATCACCATCTGTTTCGATGTTTACGATACCAATTGATGTGCCATCTTTTCCGTCACGACCATTGTCACCGCGATCACCTTTTGGAATTGTGATTGTTTTTCCATCATTAAAGTGGAGGACAGTATTACCATCTTTATCTGTTTCTGTACTTGTAATAGTGATTGATGTGCCATCTTCACCTTTGTCGCCTTTTGCGCCTTTTGGTATTGTGATTGTTTTGCCGTCTGTGAATGTTACGACTGTGTCGCCTGCTTCATTGACTTCTGTTTTCACGATACCGACTGATGTGCCGTCTTCACCTTTGTTACCTTTTGGAACAGTCATAGTTTTACCATCAGTAAAGTGAACTACTTTATTGCCATCGCTATCTGTTTCAATGTTTACGATACCGATTGATGCACCGTCGTGGCCATCTTGACCATTGTCACCACGGTCGCCTTTATCTCCCTTAGGGATCGTCACTGTTTTTCCGTCGTTGAAGTGGATAACTGTATTACCATCATTATCTTTTTCTGTGTTTGTGATTGTAATTGACGTACCATCTTGACCGTTTTCACCTTTAGCACCTTTTGGAATAGTTACTGATTTGCCATCACTGAAATGAACAACTTTATTACCATCACCATCTGTTTCTGTGCTAGTGATTGTAACTGATGTTCCATCTTGACCATCTTTTCCGTCGGCGCCTTTTGGAATTGTCATAACTTTACCATCTGTGAAGTGAACGACTTTGTTTCCATCGTTATCTGTTTCGATATTCGTAATGCCAATTGATGTTCCATCTTGACCGTCTCGACCGTCTTTACCGTCGGCACCTTTGTCACCCTGAGCTCCTTTTGGTATTGTGATTGTCTTACCATCGGTAAACGTTACAATTGTGTCGCCTGCTTCATTAACTTCAGTTTTCGCGATATCTACTGATGTTCCATCATGTCCGTCTTGACCATTTTGTCCATCTTTACCATCAGCACCTTTGTCTCCTTTTGGAATAGTTACTGATTTGCCATCACTGAAGTGAACAACTTTATTGCCATCGGCATCTGTTTCTGTACTTGT
>NZ_JALCVE010000011.1:0-81391 GCF_022690565.1 Staphylococcus sp. acrmy
ATGGAGCGGGTGATGGGAATCGAACCCACAACATCAGCTTGGAAGGCTGAGGTTTTGCCATTAAACTACACCCGCATATTTAATTAGAAAGATTATTTGGTGCGGCCGAGAGGACTTGAACCTCCACGGGATTTCTCCCACTAGGCCCTCAACCTAGCGCGTCTGCCATTCCGCCACGACCGCTGGCAAAACGCAATAATTATTTAAATCATTATCGAGAACATTATCAATTGTAAATGCTATGTAATGAAAAGTCAATAACTTTTTAATACTTTTTTAATAATGTTTTACAAACACTTAATGTTTGGTCATTTATTAACGCAACGATATCCATAATACATGTTTATATTATTAAAGTCAACATTATAATTTTAAAAAAGTAACTGAGCCACTAAGAACTTATATACTAAGCAAAGATTACCGGTCCCATTCTCTCTTATTCTTAGCCTACCGATATTTTATATCTAAATTCATAAGTAGAACATTAATTATTTAGACCTTATTAAATAGATACACGCTATTACCTTTCTACTTTTCTCACTATATAATAAAAGAATAGCCACGAAAGAAGTATAACTTTATTGAATACTACTTCCATAGCTATTCTTGGTATGATTACATATTTATATAGCTTATTAAAACTATAACCTAAAATTTTATTTTATTAATTTTTTGAGTTTTAGCTTTCCACCACAATGACCGCATCTCATCTTTTTTATGTTAACTTTCCTAATTCTGAGATATTCATGATTACATTTAGTACATTGGTAAATATAATTAGCTCGTTGTTCATAACTATCTATTGGAGTACAAAACCTAGGTGCATTAACTTGTTTACTCAATATTTTAAAATCTCGATCTCTATGCTTATATCCTTTTCCCAATAAATGTAAATGATAATGACAAAGTTCATGCTTTATAATATCTACTAATGCATCATTACCATAAGTCTCATATTGTTTAGGATTGATTTCAATATTATGTGAGCCCAGTAAATAACGTCCACCAGTAGTTCTTAACCGATTATTGAATAACGCTTCATGTTCAAAAGTCCTATCAAATGCCTCTAACGAGATCTCTTCTACTAATTGTTGTAACTCTCTATTATTCATTTGGATTAATCATTGTTAATGAAACTTTGTCTTTATTTTTATCAATACTTAGAATCCATACGTCAACTATGTCTCCAACACTTACAATATCCATTGGATTTTTCACAAATTTCTTGGAAAGTTTAGAGACATGTACTAATCCATCTTGTTTTACACCTATATCAACGAATGCACCAAAATCAACTACATTTCTAACCGTACCACTTAATTTCATTCCTTCAGATAAATCTTCAATCGATAATACATCAGATTTAAGGATTGGTGTTTCGTATTCATCTCGAGGGTCACGGTTAGGGGCCATTAATGATTTAATAATATCTTCTAAGGTTGGCAGTCCTACTTCTAACTCATTAGATAATACTTCAATATCTGCTTTGGCTAAGGTTTGTTTTAGCTTTTCAGAACCTAAATCTTCAATAGTTAAATTTAATTTATTGAGGAGTTGATAAGTTACTCGGTAACTTTCAGGGTGAATTGATGTGTTGTCGAGTGGTTCTGTGCCATTGACAATTCTTAAGAAGCCGATACTTTGTTCAAATGTTTTAGCACCTAGTCTTTTGACTTTGCTAATTTCTTTATTGTGTTTTATTGCTCCATTTTCTTCGCGATAATTAATAATATTTTGAGCGATAGCACCAGACAATCCTGAAACATGTTGCAATAATGATTTAGAAGCTGTGTTTACATCGACACCAACTTGGTTAACAGCTGTTTCTACAACAAACGTTAAGGCTTGTTCTAATTCTTTTTGATTCACATCGTGTTGGTATTGTCCGACTCCAATTGATTTAGGATCTATTTTCACTAATTCACTTAATGGATCTTGAACGCGTCGACCAATGGATACTGCACTTCTCTCTTCCACTTGAAAATCAGGAAATTCTGCTCTTGCAATTTCTGAAGCTGAATATACAGAAGCCCCCGCTTCATTAACAATGATAAATTGCGCATTGAGCTTATATTTATTAATGACATTGGCGACAAATTGCTCAGTTTCACGGCTAGCCGTGCCATTACCTATAGCGATGAGTTCCACATTATTGTCTCGGATAATCTTCACTAATTCTTTCTCCGCAGCATCAACATGAGATTTAGGTGGGTGCGGATAAATCACACTTTTAGCAATAAACTTTCCAAAAGGATTAATCACCGCAAGTTTACATCCAGTTCTAAATGCTGGGTCAACCCCTAGAATTTGTTTACCTTTCATAGGTGGTTGCAGTAGTAAATTCTTTAAATTCTCGCTGAAGACTTCAATTGCGTGTGCTTCTGCTTTTTCAGTTAAATCACCACGAATTTCTCTTTCAATTGAAGGCATAATTAAACGTTTCAAACTATCTTGAATGGCTTCACGTATATAACTCAGATGAACGTTTGAGTTTTGAACTTCTCTCTTTTCAATAAAGTTCTCAATTTGTGAAGTATCAAACTCAATTTTGACAGATAATACTTTTTCTTTTTCTCCACGGTTCATAGCCAATACTCTATGATTAGCTATTCTTTTCACTGGCTCAGAGTAATCATAGTACATGGCATAGATTTCTTTTTCATCTTCTGCTTTCTTTTTCTTAGAAGTCACAACTTGCCCTTGTTGATAAACATCTTTTAATAATTTGCTACGATATTTAGGGTTATCAGAAATTTGTTCTGCAATAATATCTTGTGCGCCTTGAATAGCCGCTTCCTCTGTCTTAATTTCCTCAGATAAATAGCGTTGTGCTTCTTCTTGTATATTTTTGTCTTTTCCTAACAGAATAAATGTCGCTAACGGTTCTAACCCTTTTCTTTTAGCTTCTGTTGCTCTAGTTTTCTTTTTCTGTTTATAAGGTCTATATAAATCTTCAACACGCTGTAATTTATTTTGTTTTAATATCTCTTGACGTAGTTCATCAGTTAATAAACCTTGTTGCTCAATATTATGTATAACTTCTTCTTTTCGTTTTTGTAAATTCACTACATATTGATATTCATCGGAAATTTGTTTAATCTGTACTTCATCTAAGCCACCAATAGCTTCTTTTCTGTATCGTGCAATGAAAGGTACAGTATTATTTTCTTCTAATAGATCCAATACTGCTTTTATTTGTTTTTCTGAAAATTGATACTTTGTCGCAATTTCATCAATGAGTTTTTTATCCATTATCTAACCACACTTTTCCAATATTTCTATCTAATTTTAGCATGTTTTAATATATGATTTTATCTAGCTCCATCTTACAATTCTAATAAAATTAAACAACCCAGAACATTTCTTAATGAAATATTCTAGGTTTATAGGCTATCAGCTATTTTATTATTGTTTTGCAGCTTGTTGTAATTTTTTAATTGCTGTCCTTTGTAATCTTGAAACATGCATTTGACTTAAACCTATACGTTCGCCAGTTTCTTTTTGACTTAATCCTTCAATAAATGTGCATTGAATGATTTCTCTTTCTCTATCAGATAAGATTGGCAAGATGCGTTCTAAGATCATGCGTTTTTCCGTTAAATCATAGTTATCATCTTGTTGTCCCATAATATCTAATAATGTTACTGTCGAACCGTCTTTATCCGCTTCAATGGAATGGTCTACACTTAAAGCGTTATAACTTTGTCCCATTTCCATGGCTTCAAGTACTTCTTCTTCTGTGACTTCTAAACGTTTAGCAATTTCTGCAATTGATGGTGAACGTTCTAACTCATTGGTTAGCTCGTCGCTCACCTTTTTTATTCGTGGTCCAATCTCCTTGATTCTTCTAGGAACATGAACACTCCATGTTTTATCTCTTAAATATCTTTTAATTTCACCAATAACAGTTGGCACTAGAAATGCTTCAAATTTGCGATCAAAAGATATATCAAATCTGTTAATAGCACCTATTAAACCAACCATACCAACTTGAACTAAATCTTCGTGATGTGATTGTCCTTTAGAATATTTATAGGCTAAAGACTCGATTAATTTACGATAGTGAGTAACTAGTCTATCTTGAGCATCAGTATTCGCATTTTCTTGATGTTCTTTAATCCATTGGTTTATTTGTTCAGGTGATACATCATTAACTGATTTCGACTCTTTCGTCATTATTTGGCACCTGCTCTTTTTTTATATACTTAATCATGCTGATGGTTACACCAGACTCTTTAAACACTTTTACTTCATCCATTAAGGATTCAATTAAGAATAGACCTAATCCACCTTCACGTAAGAAATCAATATTTTCATTATCGTTATAAGGTCCTAATTGTGCTTTAGTTGTTTCATAATCAAAGCTTTCACCTTGGTCTGAAATAACAATTTTAATTTTATCATCAAATAGTTCAAAACATAAGTTTATCATACCATTTGTTGATTCATGTTTATAGGCATGTTTTACAGCATTAGTCACTGCTTCACTGACAGCAATTTTAGAATCTTCAATATCATCATACGAAGCGCCGGCTCTAGAAAATACACCTGACAACGTCAAACGTATTAAACTCACATATTCCGCAGAGGCAGGTAATTTCATTTCGATATAGTCATTTTTAATTGGCAAGTTACTCTACCTCCGTTCCTTCATTAACATGCATTAAATCTTTAAGACCAGTAATATCAAATAATCGTCCAATTCTATCTGATACACCTAATATATAAAGTTCTTTATCATTTTGGTTCAATGCTTTTAATGTACCTACGAACAATCCTAAGCCCGTTGAATCCATATAACTTACATTAGATAAATTTACATGGATATCATGTGTACCCTCTTGACGCATTGGTACAAGTACTTCTTCTAATTCGGGTACTGTATAAACGTCCAACTCTCCGGCTACAATAACTTCATAATAGTCATCGTGAGTTACCGTTTCAATATTAAGATTCATAGTTTTTTACACTCCTAGTATTTTCTTATTCAATAATATGTATACTATACAAGTATACCCATTGTTGTAATTATATAATCAAAAAATTTAATATTTAATTTACTCTTTTTATGATTAAAATGGTCATATCGTCACGTTTATTTGGATTCTGAATTTTTAAAATAGCTTCATACAAAATCTGTACGATATCTTGAGGATGCATATGTTTATATTTGTGAATCAAATTAAGCAATGTATCTTTATCAATAAATTCTCCATCTGTATTTCTTGCTTCTGTTACACCATCAGTAAAGATAATGACTAAGTCCTCTAAATTAATTTGAATTTCTTGCTGACTATATCGAGTATGTTGATTAACTCCTAGAACTCGGCCTCTTACATCAATTTCTTCAAATGATTCTGTCTCTGCTCGATATACATATCCAGGTTCATGCCCAGCTGAACTACAATAAAGTAAATGATTCATCTCTTCATATAAACCATAGAACATGGTCACGAACATATTTTGGTTAACGTTTTTTTCGACTACGCGGTTAAGCCTCTTTAATCCGTCACTTGGTAATTGAGAATGTCCATAAGAGTCCATTCCAAATTTAATCATACTCATAGCTAAGGCAGCTGGTATACCTTTACCAATGACATCTGCCACAGCAAAACTCATCGTTCCATCTCTATGATCAATAAGGTTAAAGTAATCTCCACTCACTTTTTGAGCAGCTACTGATATTACGCCGATTTGTATACTATCAAATTGAGGTATATCCGTTTTTAACATCGTTTGTTGAAGTCTGGAAGCTAAGTCTATCTCTTTATCGTGGAATTGCATTTTATCAACGAGCTTTTGATAATCTCTATAACTATAGCCAAAACCTTTAACTATTTCTTGCAAGACATCTAAGGTTTCGAGCACCTGTGTTTCATTTAAATTTAAAGAAGTGATATATGTTTTATGTATTTCAACAACATCTTCAGGCAAAATATCTTTTTTGATTACTTCATTAGTAAATTCATCACATTTTTCTAAAAATTGCTTTTTATTTTTAGCAACTAAACTTTCATCTATAAGTTGTTTATAGTGTTTTTTAAATTCTTCCACGAATCTGCCTCCTTACTTCGCAGTTACAATACTTACGTTTCATTAGCTTAATTTATATTACAAATAATACTTATATCTAAAAAAGACTTTAGGATAACCTAAAGTCAGCAACTAGAGACAATGACTAAATAGTAAGACTATTGTAGAATAATACTAATTTATATGTATAAGCATCTTTTTCTCATTTATTGATTACAAAATAATCAACAACAGGAAAACATTGTCTTTCATAGTTAGTTTTGCTTATATTTGGTTTATACATGGAAAACATTAAGTTTTTTGAGGTTTCACCTCATCGTGTAAACCTAAACTAATATCTAGAGCCCCATCTACTTCTTTCATTTTCTCTTCTGATAAATAGGTTAATTTTTCTTTCAATCTCTTTTTATCAAGTGTTCGAATTTGTTCTAGTAGAATTACTGAGTCTTTGTCTAGTCTATACTTATGTTTTTCTATTTCGACGTGGGTTGGTATTTTGGCTTTATTAATCCTACCTGTAATTGCCGCAACAATTACGGTAGGACTATATTTATTACCAGTATCATTTTGAATGATTACTACAGGTCTGACTCCCCCTTGTTCTGAGCCCTGTACTGGTGACAAATCAGCTAAATATACATCTCCTCTTCTAATCATTCACTCTTATAATTAGAAATGATATATGTTTCATTGCAATCACAAGCTTCACATTCAAGAGGGAAAGCTTCTGTTGCTAGGGAGAGGTTTAGATCGGCCATTTGTACATAGCCCTCTTTTAAAGACTGTTCAAGACTGTGGCTTCTATTCTGATTAAAAGTTAACATACTTATGAACCTCCATTTGGTACCAAATAAACACTATAAACCTTAAGTTAAGTTAATAATAACAAATTTTGTATCAAGTGACTATACTATTTTAGTAATTCATTGGTAACATACGTTTGGTCGTCTATATTATAGACACGTGGCACACGTCTTCCTAAATTGCATAACACTTCATAACTTATCGTATGTTGTTGTTTGGCTAATGCTTCTGCGGATTGGGGCGAATCGATGTGATTATCTAAAAGAATAACTGCGTCGCCTTCTTTAATAGTCTCTGGAATTTTTACAATTGTTTGATCCATACATACGCGACCAATGATTTCACATTGTTGACCATTAATATCTACATAGCTACCTTGCATTGATCTTAAGTAGCCGTCTGCATAGCCTATTGGTAAAATAGCAATCCTCATATCTTCTGGAGCAGTGTACGTACTACCATAGCTTACAGATTCGCCTGTTTTTAAGTATTTAGTTTGAACGACTTGAGTGATTAATTGTGCACTTGGTTTCAGTTCAGTCTGTACATTTTCTCTGACAAATTCTGAAGGGTAATAACCATACAGTGATATACCTACTCTTAAAGCATTACATAGTTCATAATCTTTTAATAATGCACCCGCCGAATTTTGTGAGTGAATATATTTTGGTTGTTCAACCTGTGTGACTAAAGTTTCAAACAAAGCATATTGTTGTTCAATTGAATCTCCTGGCTCATCTGCATTTGCAAAATGAGTATAAACGCCTTCAAACACGAGATGTTGATAAGAATGAATTAAATCGACAACTTCTTTGTATTCTTCAATCGTTTTTATCCCAAGTCTGCCCATACCAGTATCGAGTTTTACATGTAACCATAAATTTTTCTCATTATCCTCATCGATTAGCTTAATAGCTTCTTCTAGCCATTGTTTAGAAGGTACTGTAATGGCTACTCTATGTTGAATGGCTTTATTAATATCTTCTAGCGGAATAACGCCTAATATGAGTATTTGTGCATTAACTCCATGCATTCTTAGTTCAATTGCTTCGTCTAATGTGGCTACTGCAAAAAATTCTGCACCATGTCTCATCAAATATTGAGCTACTTTTACGCTACCTAATCCATAACTATTAGCTTTTACTACAGGTATAATCACTTTGTCTTTATGAAGATTTGTAAAAGTAGTGTAATTCTCTTTAATAGCCTCTAAGTCTACGTTTAAGTAAGTTGCTCTATAAAATTTGTCTGACATAAGACGTCCTCCTCAAAATTTGAGATTAACTGTTTTAGCTTACTTTTTAATCAGAAGCTATTTAAATCTCGTTACAGTCCTCATATACATAGTTATAATTATAAGCTTGTTAATCTTCTTTTTCTAATATTACCTGGCTCATCGCATAATTATCTGTATGTGTAATTGTGACATGTACTATAAAACCGGCATAATCTATACAGGGTTTACCTTTGTCATCGTTATAGCAATTAATATCGTTAAATGATACTGTTTTGCCCAAGCCAGTGCCTAGTGCTTTACTAAAAGCTTCTTTAGTCGCAAAACGTCCTGATAAAAATTCTATTTTTCTTTTTTCACTTGTGAAAGAATGAAATTTTTCTTGTTCTTGCTCTGTTAATATACGTTCTACTAACTTACTCTTTTGTTTTAAATAAACTTTAGTAATACGCTCTATTTCTATTAAATCACTACCAATTCCATAAATCATAAACGTAACCTCACTCATCAAGTCATTCACTTATTTGTTCTTCGGTTGGTTCTTCAGTTATTTGATCTTGATGATTACTTTTCTTAATCTGAAGAATCTTCTTTAACTCATAGGCATCTTGCTTATTAATTAATTGAATTTCTGAATTACCACCCGCAGTTGAAAGATATAATGTCGCTAGTTGATATTTTCTCATAAGATATCCTTCTACAACATCAATATTTTGTATGCGGTAAAATGGGATAATTTTTGTATTAATAAAGATGATGCCTGTTCTTATATAAATCTCATGGTCTTTATAATAATAACGAAAGTTTTTAAATCTTAAGATTGGCGTTATAACAGTAAAAATCACTAAAAACAACACTAATATACCTATACTAATAGTTATACTCCAAATTGGTTTCGTTAGATGCATAAAATATATATCTACTATATTTGTGATAATTAAGATTAATAATAATACCGCAAACGTAATTAAAGAAGCGATTCTTATTACTTTTGGTCCTTGTGGATGCATATACTTATAATCATTCATTATACTCACCTCTTAAATATGCATTAATATAGTAGTTTGCTGTGGTTTCAGAAATAAATTTCAAATGAATGTCTTTAAATATCGAACCTTTAGCAAGTATAAAATGTAAGTTTGATAATTGACTTCTTTCTAGTAATGGATGTTGGTTAGTTTCCATTCCTATTATCTTATCCGTTTTAAAATAATACGTATTAAATCCGAATAAGCTTACTTGTCGCAGTGCTATTTCCTCATTTTCAAAATGAAGGCCTGAGGAACGAACATAAATTAATGCATGAATCGCCATAAGTACAATGATAGCCACTGTGATTAAGATGCTCCAAGCACTCCAATAGTATGTAGCAAAGCAAGTAGCAATGATTAAAATTAAGCTTGGAATGAAGAAATGACGATGGTAACCACGCCATGGCATCCCTTTATGTACTTTGCTAAATTGCATTTCAGGAACAAGACTTTCAATGATGTTATAAGCTTCTTTACGTTTAATAAACGGTAATATCATAATCTTTCCATTATTACTGACATCATCTTCGGATTCTACGTCTAGATCACTAGTGATGATAAAATGAATAGATGTGTATCCAAATAATCTTCTTAAAAATGATTGTTTCTCTAACACTGCTTGGAGTCGATTAGTTGGCACTGTAATATTTTTAACATTTAATAAACCATAACTAATTTTAAGTTGGCTATCTTGTTGGCTAACAGTGTAATTGTGATAACGGATTAATGTTATGAGTGTCCCGACGATATAACTAATGATTAAAATAAAAGCTAGGCATGTGATTACAATTAATGATACGGAGTCTATCCAATGCCATAAGTTCTCTGTCCATTTACTCCACGGAATGACATCTTGAAAAGCACCGATAATTGGGGATATGGTAGCGAATGCCACGCCTATAGCACCACTTGTCATCGCCATCAATAATAAAGAACCAAAGGACATCTTAAAAATAGGCTTACTCTCAAGGTGTTGATTTGGCGTAGTTTCATTAATGTCATCGGAATGAGCTAATGCTTCCTCTCTTATATTATCTTGAGAATCAACTTCAACTTCACCTTTTAATTCTAATTGTCTTTTACGAATGGCTTGTTCAATTAAATCACTTTGTGATTTAGAAATGGTAGATAGTTCAACCCCATCACTCGGTGTTTTAATTTGTAAACTCACTCCGCCAACGATTTGATTGATTAATCCTTGTGTCGTATCTAACGATTGAATTCTACTAATATTTAATTCTTTACGTTTTTTATTAAACCAACCGGACGTGATGATAAAATGCTCGTCTTCAATCCAATAACGTGTAACGCGCACATCTATGAATTTACTAATAGAGGCAAATAGAACAATGACTATGAAAATAGCTGGTCCAATATAATGTCTAATTTCAGTGAAATCAAAATTCCAAACATTAAAGCCTATAAAGACTATAAAAGTTAAAATATTTTGTTTTATTACTTTAATTAAAGCAGTCAGATAGGAAATGGGATGTAACTTCTGAGGGCTATACATCAGTATCTGCACCTCTCAATTCTATAAAGATATCATTCGCTAACTTTTCGGCTTCTTGCTCTGTAACCATTGGTAGTGTTATTTCATGACCAGCAGTTACAGCTACAATTTTATTTAATTTTAATTTCTTCAATATCGAGTTAGTTTTTAACTCCAAATATTGTAGTCGCTCAATTTTTATAATTTTATAATTTTTAAAAATAAAAAAGGCTTTAGTTTCTAAATTATTATTTTCCACTCGATAATACCTATAATTAAAGCGTATGTATGGTTGGATCACTAAACGGATTATAGATAGAACTAGTAAGCCGACTAAAATGTAGATAATAAACTGGTACCAAGTAAAATACTTCCACATTACATATAAGGCACCAAGTATAAGAAGCTCTATTAAAAAGGAAATACCACTACTTATCCAGTGGTAAGTGTATGCATTTTTAGGACTTTTATGAAATGAGTTCTCTAACTTCATAATAAACTCCTTCGCAATTTTTCTACATTATATCATATTCACTATTATTTTCATGAGCTCATAAAATGAAATTTATATTTATTAATTTTAAAGTAAATTTTTATTTCACATTAAAAATAAAAAACGAGGCTAAGCCATTAATGTAGACATGGCTCAGTCTCGTAAAAAATGAATTCATATTAATTATTTTTGTAAGTCGGCAAATGTGCGACCTTTCATAGATGATCTACCTTTGTTTTGGTTGTCGCGACGTTCAGGTTTTTTACCTTTTTTCTTGTTGAAGTTACCTTTTGAACGTTTGTTTTTATTGTCGAATTTATTGTTGCGTTTACCGCTACGACGTGAGTTATTACCTTTACCTTGTTGACGATTTTTACGTGCTAAAGGTTTTTCAAAAGTTAATTGTACTTCAACTTCATCATTAGCTTCTACAAGTTCTTGTAATAATGATGCAACGAGTTCTGTGCTATCATATTCTTCTAATAATTCACTTGAAATGCGTTTTAAACGGTCTTCACTTTCACGTGACATCCAGTTTTTAACTTTATCTTTAATATCTTCTTCACGGGCTTTAAGTACTTCTTTTCTATGTGGAGGTCTTAAAGCGCTCATTCTTCTGTTATTTGCTTCTTCAATTTGGCGAATATAATCCATTTCAATTGGATTAACAAATGTTACAGCAATACCTTCTTTACCGGCACGGCCTGTACGTCCAATTCTATGAGTATAGCTTTCAGTATCTTGAGGAATATCAAAGTTATATACGTGACTAACGCCTGAGATATCTAAACCACGCGCTGCTACGTCTGTAGCTACTAAAATGTCTAATTGATCATTTTTAAATTTCTTTAAGACTTCTAAACGTTTAGCTTGAGTAATATCACCGTGTAAACCTTCTGCTTTATAACCTTTAGATAATAACGCACTTGTTAGTTCGTCGACACGACGTTTTGTTCTACCAAATACGATTGCTAATTCAGGTTGGTGAACGTCTAGGAAGTTTGTGAATGTATCGAATTTTTCAAGTTCTTTCACAATTGTATAATACTCGTCGATATGAGGATCTGACATTTCATTATTCATTGTTTTAACAATTTGTGGTGATTTCATAAATTGTTGCACTAAGCTTTGGATAGTTTTAGGCATTGTTGCTGAGAATAACATAGTTTGTCTTTGTTCAGCTGGAATTTTATCCATAATAAATCTCATATCATCGATGAATCCCATGTTCATCATTTCATCCGCTTCATCCAAGATTAATGTATGGATGTCTTGAGTTTTTAAAGTACGACGATTTAAGTGGTCGATAACTCGTCCAGGCGTACCTACTACAATTTGCGGTCCACGTTTCAATGCTTTGATTTGTCTGTCGATTGGCATACCACCGAATACAGTAACTACTTGAACATTTTGTCCGTGACTGAATTCACGTAACTGTTCAGCTACTTGCATAGCTAATTCTCTAGTCGGTGCTAAGATTAAGGCTTGAACGCCTGATCTGCCAACAACTTTTTCAATTAAAGGAATCCCGAAAGCTCCTGTTTTACCTGTACCAGTTTGAGCTTGTCCTAGGACGTCTTTCCCCTCTAATGTGTAAGGGATACTTTCTGTTTGGATAGGTGTTGGTTCCTTAAAACCCATTGCTTCAAGGGTCTCAACTGTTTTATCCGAAATCCCTAGTTCTTTAAAATTTTGCAATATAATTCTCCTTTAAACTTTCTTATTTAATTAATATACGTCTGTGTATATAAGGTCCTCTTATTACGTCAACTTCTATATAGTACCACCTAAAAATATATATCGCAATAAAGCAATTCGTTAGCATAGCCTAATATCTTATTATTTGAGGGATAATGGTGTTTATATTTTTCTTTGGAAAAGGGCATAAAAAACAAGCCATTGCCGGATTTTACTCACACACAATGACTTATTATATACAAAATTATTTTATTGAAAATTTTAAATAAGTTCGTTGACGACTTCTTCGAGTTTATTTCCTCGAGAACCTTTGATTAGTAATTTATCTTGTGGTACTAAATAACCTTTTAAATACTTAGTTAATTTTTCTTTATCGATGAAGTAAGCGACATTTTCTACAAATTGGCCACCTACGTCACTTATAAATTTAGCATCATTCCCATAAGTTAATAAGGTGTGAATGTTCTTGCCTTCTAAATGAGCCCCTACCTCTTCATGCATTTGACGACTATTTTCTCCTAATTCTAGTGAATCAGCAAGAACAATAATCTTGCGACCATCCATATGACTTAACGTATCAATAGCGGCTTTCATACTTGTTGGGCTAGCATTATATGCGTCATTAATAACTGTAATCTGTTCGTCAGTTACATGACGTTCCATGCGCATGCCTGTTAGTTGAACGTGATTAATATTTCGCTGAATCGTAGCATAGTCTAGACCGAGTTCATGGCCAATTGCGATAGCCATGGCTGCATTTTTCATATTATGAATACCTAAAATAGGTAATTCATAGTGTTCTTCATCATTTATTTTAAATGCAATTCCGTCATTTTTACTATTTTCAACTTCACATACTAATGCATTATCATGATTTAATCCTACACCTAATAATTTTACTTGTTTTAATTTTTTAACGTGTGGTTGTAATAATGGTTCATCGCCATCATAGATAAACGTTCCATTTGCTTTTAAACCAATTGTAATTTCTGATTTTGCTTGAGCAATACCTTCGCGAGAACCTAAATCTTGCATATGTGATTCACCTATATTTGTAATCACTGCAATATCGGGTTGAGCGATCGTTGATAATAATTCAATTTCGTGAAAACCTGACATCCCCATTTCAAGAATGGAAATATCCGTATCTTCGTCAAGATCTAAAATAGTTAATGGTAGTCCAATTTCATTATTGTAATTACCTTGTGTCTTTTTCACTTTAAATTCGGTGTGTAAGACGCTCTCAATCATATCTTTTGTAGTAGTTTTACCGTTAGAACCTGTTACCCCAATGACCTTAGGATTGACATGGTGTAAGTATGCCTTAGCAAGGTCTTGAAGTGCGGTAAGTGTGTCTTCTACCCAAATGATTGGACCATTTATGTCATCGTCAATGAGGTGGCCTTTTTCATAAAAAGAAGCACCTGCACCATCTTTCAAGGCTTGATTAACAAAACGGTGTCCATCGACGTTCTCACCTTTGAATGGGATAAATAGCATACCCTCAGTAATCGCACGTGAATCAATCGTAACGCCTTTAATTGTATTCTCTAAATATTGTTCATCAATATCGCAAGGTATCCAAGTTTGTATCTGACTTAATGATACTTCAATCATAGTTGAATCCCTCTCTTAATCAATAGTATATTTATTTTTCTTTTTGTCTTCATGACGTTCTTTGGCTAAATCAATTAATTTCGTAATTAATTCAGAATATGAAAGACCCATATTTTCCCAAAGGCTTGGATACATGCTAAAGGCAGTAAATCCAGGCATAGCATTTGTTTCGTTAATGAAAATTTGATTATCTTCTGTAACAAAGAAATCTGCGCGAACTAAACCAGAGCAGTCTGTAGCTTTAAAAGCTTCAAGTGCCATATTGCGTAATGTCATTTGAACCTCTTCATCTAATTCTGCTGGAATTTGTAGACTAATTTTGCCATCTTTGTATTTAGATTTATAATCATAAAATGCTACATCTTTAATGACTTCACCTGGCCATGTTGTTTCTGGATAGTCATTACCTAATACCGCTACTTCAACTTCACGTGCATCGATACCTTGTTCAATAACTAATTTACGGTCAAATTGGAATGCTTCTTCGATACCTGCTTTTAATTCTTCTTCATTGTTACATTTACTAATTCCTACACTTGAACCAAGGTTAGCTGGTTTGACAAAGACTGGATATGTAAGTTTGTCTTTTACAAGTTTAATGATGTTACCTTCATATTTCTCATATTCACTTCTTAAAAAGCTAATATATGGTAATTGTGGTAGGCCTCTATGTTCAAACAGTTGTTTCATCACTAATTTATCCATTGAACTAGAAGCGGCTAGTACACCATTACCTACGTATGGTAAATCAAGTACTTCGAATAGTCCTTGAATCGTTCCATCTTCTCCGTTAGGCCCATGTAATAATGGGAAAATAGCGTCATATTTATTACCTTCACTACTTTCTTTAAGTAATAATGTAATTTCTCCAGCTTCAACGTCTTCTAAACTAAGTTCTTCGACAGATTTAATTTCTGAAGCAATGTTATTCTTTTTCTTCCATTGTCCATCATTAGTAATGTAAATGATATCAACAAGGTATTTGTCTTTGTTAATCGCGTTTAAAACGTTTTGTGCAGTCAGTTTTGATACATCGTGTTCTGCGCTTTTACCACCATATACGATACAAATATTTTCTTTTACCATATTTAGTTGCCTCCGTTAAGAAATGCGACACGAGAAGTTGATCGCTACTAATTTATATATTTGAATATCAATAACGGTATTCCAACTTCTGTGTTATAGCACTTTCTTTAAATTAATAGTTACTTCATTCTGAGACTGAGACATTGATCGTTTGTGCGCTGGGAAACCGATAAACGGTGTCCCAAAAGCAGGATTCTCGGCAGATACCGTCACGATTCGACAAAGGGAGCGGTACAGAAATCTAATGAAATTTCGAAGATTTCGTAGTCCCGCCCCGGCAAAGTTGACTAGAAATGAAGAAAGTGAGACTTGAACGCATCTTCATTTCAGACAACTACTGCCTAAACACATAGATTAGGAGATAATATTTTTTGCTCATCGTTCGGTTCTGCTCAAATCCTAAACGCTTTTGTCCCAACCTCTTGTATAATTTTGATTAGTGTAATGTATGCTTTCTAAAAGACAATATTATCACAGTATTCAACTATTTTGCATTCATCATCTCGTAAATTCCCCTTTATTTTATATATACATCTTTGTCTTATAAAAATATTATTTTCTCTTAACTGTGATTTTAAAGAACTCTCAGTTATTTTCTAGCATATTCACATAAAGTCATGTAAAATCTATATATAATATTAATCGTTAGATTATGGAATTTAAGGAGTTTTCTCATGAAATATTCATCCCGTCAACAGCCTTCAAAACATTGGCTACGTAAAATCGACTGGATACTCATAGCATTGTTAGCAGTTTTGGCTATTATTAGTGTAACTACTATTAGCTCAGCAATGGGTGGGGGTCAATATAGCGCTAATTTTAGCGTTCGCCAAATTATATATTATATTTTAGGAGCTATATTAGCATTTATCATTATGCTCTTTTCACCTAAAAAAATTAAAAACAATACTTATTTATTATACATATTCTTCTGTATTCTACTTATTGGCTTACTTATTATTCCAGAAACACCAATCACACCAGTCATTAATGGTGCAAAAAGTTGGTACACGTTTGGTCCAGTAAGTATTCAACCTTCTGAGTTTATGAAGGTTATACTTATTATCGCTTTAGCCAAGGCAGTAGCTAATCATAATCGTTTTACTTTTAACAAGTCTTTTCAAACTGACTTAGTATTATTCTTTAAAATCATTGGTATCTCTATTGTTCCAATGGCCTTAATTTTACTACAGAATGATTTAGGTACAACGCTTGTAATTTGTGCAGTAATTGTAGGTATCATGCTAGTAAGTGGTATTACATGGCGTATCCTTGCGCCCCTATTTATTGCCGCTTTCATTATTGGCAGTAGCATTATTTTAGCTATTATCTATAAACCATCATTAATTGAGAACCTTCTTGGCGTAAAAATGTATCAAATGGGACGTATTAATTCATGGTTAGATCCATATTCATACAGTGCTGGAGATGGTTATCACTTAACCGAATCTTTAAAAGCTATTGGTTCAGGACAATTATTTGGTAAGGGATTCAATCACGGAGAGGTTTACATACCTGAAAATCATACCGACTTTATCTTTTCAGTAGTTGGTGAAGAAATGGGATTCCTTGGAGCAGTGGTTCTTTTACTTATCTTTTTAGCTCTAATCTTCCATTTAATTAGACTAGCTACAAAGGTTGAGTCTTCATTTAGTAAAATATTTATTATTGGTTATGTTTCATTATTAGTATTTCATATCTTGCAAAATATAGGTATGACAATTCAACTATTGCCAATCACAGGTATTCCACTACCATTTATTAGTTATGGCGGTAGTTCATTATGGAGTCTAATGGTAGGTATTGGCGTTGTGTTATCAATACATTTCCATCAGCGCCAAACTATGCCAATAAAAGACAAATAACTTTCGTAATATAAATTTAGGCTACTAAACTCTCTGATTTGAGAATTCAGTAGCCTGTTTTTTCGTTTGAAAAATTATTGCTTTAGTGTACCGCTAATCAATGTCGAAGAACAAAAACGATAAATGTATCATTCTCTTTGTGTTCCTTTAAATAACATTATCTAGATATTGTGATGAGGTTATTTAACTTCTGGACGAGCTGGCGTTGATGAGGGCAAAGTGTTAATAATGTCTAAACGAGATTTTGTTTTTTTAATATTTACACCTAAAGACGATAATAATTTGACTACATTTTGTAACTTATCCTGTTTACTCATAGTAATCACCTCGTTTTTTGACTTTCATGGATATACTACCCTAATTAAAATACAATTACTACTCATTTTTAAAAATAAATTTCGATTTTTAATTTAATACTTTATAACCATCATCATAAATTTCTTTTTCTATACTGTTTAAATTGGTCGGTGTTTCAAATTCGATACTTACTTGCTGCTTGTCTAAATCTATCTCTACACTGCTTACGCCAATCATTTTTAACAATCGTTGTTTTAGTGCTTCTAATTGTTGTTGCGTTTTAAGCCCATCGATTTTCACTTTATTTACTGTCATTACTACTTACCTCTAATCTTTCATTAACTTTTGAAAAGTCACCAATAATTCTTCCATGGCCTCTTCTTGAGCACCATTATTTACTTTTTCCATAATACAACTTTTCATGTGATGATCTAATAATTTCGTTGCTACACTATTTAACGCAGAACGTGTCGCTCTAATTTGCGTTAAAACATCATCACAATAGACATCTTCTTCAATCATTCTATTAATCGCTCTAACTTGACCTTCAATACGATTTAATCTTGATTTTAAATTTATTTTTGTCTGTTCAGAATGATGTGCGTTATCTTGATTTTCCAAGGTGGTCACCCCTTCTTTCATTCTACTTTATCGTATAATTTCCCTTTACATCCGTCAATCTCAGATACTCGTATTCTGTGAAAATGGTCATGCTATTTCTTATTTACCGTGATACAATTATATTTAAGTATTAAATTACAATCTCAATTTACATGCAAGAATTTTATATAAGGTAGGAGGCAGTATATGATAGATTTATTTTCCTTGTCATTTTCACATTCCTCATTGTTAATTAATATCGTATTTATCGTTGCCTTTCTATTAAACTTGATTTTTGCGTTTGTCATTATCTTTATGGAACGCCGTAGTGCTGGTTCAATTTGGGCATGGCTATTAGTTTTAGTTTTTCTCCCAGTTATAGGTTTCATACTATATCTACTTCTTGGACGCCAAATTCAACGCGATCAAATTTTCAAATTAAAAAAAGAAGATCGTAAAGGTCTTGAGATGATAGTTGATGAACAAATTGAAGCATTAGAAAGTGATGATTTCTCTAAAGGTAATCATCAAATAGTTAAGTTTAAAGAAATGATTCGCATGCTATTATTTAACAATGCAGCTTTTTTAACGACAGATAATAACATTAAAATTTTTACAGATGGAAATGCAAAATTCAATTCCTTAATTGAAGATATTAAAAGCGCGCAAGATTATATACATATCCAGTATTACATTTTCAAAAGTGATAATCTTGGACGTCGAATTTTAGCAGCTTTAGAGAAGAAACTAGATGAAGATCTTGAAGTTAAAATGCTATACGATGATATGGGGTCAAGACTACTAAGAAAGAAAGACTTGAAACGATTCCGTGAGAAAGGCGCGCACGTTGAATCCTTCTTCCCTTCTAAACTCCCACTGATCAACCTACGAATGAATAACCGTAACCATAGAAAGATTGTTATCATAGATGGCAAAATCGGATACGTTGGCGGGTTTAACGTAGGAGATGAGTATCTCGGTCAAGATAAAAAATTTGGCTACTGGCGTGACACCCATTTACGTCTTGAAGGTGACTCAGTAAATGCTTTAGAACTTAGATTTATTTTAGATTGGAACTCTCAATCTAGTCGTGACTTTATCGAGTATGACGAACGCTATTTCCCTGATGTTGATTCAGGTGGCACGATTGGTGTTCAAATTGCTTCAAGTGGACCTGATGAAGAATGGGAACAAATTAAATATGGTTATTTGAAGATGATTTCATCTGCCAAACATTCAATTTACATACAATCACCTTATTTTATTCCAGACCAAGCCTTTTTAGATGCTATTAAGATAGCAGCTTTGGGAGGCGTAGAAGTTAATTTAATGATTCCTAATATGCCAGACCATCCTTTTGTCTATTGGGCGACATTAAAAAACGCCGCTTCTTTATTAGAGGCTGGAGTAAAAATTTATAAGTATGATAATGGTTTTTTACATTCTAAGACGTTAATCATTGATGATGAAATTGCAACGGTTGGTACTACTAATATGGATAATCGTAGCTTTACTCTTAACTTTGAGGTAAATGCTTTTATATACGATGAAGATATTGCTTGTCAGCTTAAACAAGTCTTTATAGATGATATGAAATTATCTTATCGTTTAACACAAGAACTATATAACCAACGTGGTACATGGGTGAAATTTAAAGAAGGTATTTCTCAATTATTATCGCCTATTTTATAATCAACTGAGATATGACTTAACTATATACAATTTATACATTGGAGCGGGATGATGAAATCTTTGGAACTATTGATTTCTATCCTGCTCCAAATCTTATTTCGCCTTCATTATCAATTTATAAAGGAGCACATTATGGAACAATCTCAACAAATAAAGTTAGCACATGATTATATGTATCGTTTTCATGAAAATGACTATTCTGGTCATGATATAGCCCATGTAGAGCGAGTAACATCACTTGTACGTGCTATTTACCAATCTGAACAACAAGGCAATGAATCAATTATTATTCTCTCAGCCCTCTTACATGACGTCATCGATGATAAATTGACAAATAAAGAACAAGCTTTAGATCAATTAAAAAACTTTCTAAATAGAATTGAATTGTCTAAAGATGAACAACAGCATATTTTATTTATCATTCAAAATTTGAGTTATCGCAAGGGAAACAATAATAACGTGGAATTATCAATTGAAGGACAAATAGTTAGAGATGCTGATCGTTTAGATGCCATTGGTGCTATCGGTATCGCCAGAACCTTCCAATTTGCTGGTCATTTTAATGAACCGATGTGGACAGAATCACCTCATTCTAACCCTCCCACTCCTGAAGATATCGTCACCCTATCACCTTCTGCAATTCGCCATTTTTATGATAAATTACTTAAATTAAAAGATTTAATGCATACCTCTACTGGTCGTAAACTTGCTCAAGAACGACATGACTTTATGAAACAGTTTTTAACTCAATTTTACTCTGAATGGCATTTATAAATAGTCAAAAAAGCATCGATACCATTACATGATATCGATGCTTTTAATATACAGAAGTAAATTTATATTCTATTTTTTCTTTTTATTATTTTTAGAAACTACTTGAGTATTTTTACCTTTAGCATTTGAGTCTTTATTTTTCTCAAATTTTTCGAGCATTGGTGCAACTTCTCTTTTAGCTACTTTTTCATAGTATATATTAGCGAAGTAAGTTTGTACAATTAAGAATGCTGCACTGACTGACCAGTATAAACCTAATGCTGAAGCTGAACTTAACGAAATCCAAATAATCATGATTGGTGATACAATCATCATCATATATGTCATTTGACGTTGTTCTTGTGGCATTTGTTTACTTGAAACCCATGCTTGGATAAAGTAAAGTACACCGGCAATAATTGTAATCCAAATGTCAGGATGTATTAAATTGAACCATAGGAAATGTGGATGTTCAGTAATTCCGCCACCAATACGATAACGTAATACGAAATATAAGCCCATAACGACTGGCATTTGAATAAGTACTGGTAAACAACCTAAAGCACTCTTCATAGGGTTAATATCATATTTTTTATATACTTCCATCATTTCTTGGTTAGCTGCCATTTTTTCTTCTTGAGTACGTGCACGTTTAACTTTTTCTTGTACGCCGTCAACTTCTGGTTTAGCAACTTTCATCTTTTCACGCATCATATGACTATTTTTATAGTTTGAAAGCATGAAAGGTAATAACACAATACGAATGACTAAAACTAATACAATGATTGCAATACCATAATCATCATTAAAAACTGAATGGCCTAACCAATGTAATACTTTAGACATTGGTTCGACGAATGTGTTGTAGAAAAATCCATCTCTATTACTAGATTTAGAATAATCACACCCGGCTAAAAAGACCATTACCCCTAATAACAAAGGTAGTAACGCTTTCTTCTTCATTTTTACACCTCTATTGATATATTCACATAGGGCTTATTTTATCATAATCACAGTGTACTAGAAAACAAAAAAGAAAAAAACTATCATTTATTTGAAATAACTTTGTAATTTGGTAACAGTCTTGTCAATATTATGACTACGTGCAATCGCTGAAATCACAGACACACCATCAGCGCCTGCTTGAGCAATTGGTTCAATGTTATCTTCATTAATACCGCCAATAGCTACCATTGGTAATGACGGGTTAAGATTTTTTAAAGTGCTAATCATTTCAGGACCTACTGGTGCACTAGCATCTGCTTTAGACGGTGTAGCATACATTGGCCCTACTCCTATATAATCAACATCGGTTAAATCAGAACCTTGATATTCTTCTTCATTTCCTACACTTAACCCAATAATTTTATCTTTAAAATCATCTCTAAAAGAAGTGACTTCTTCATCATCTTGCCCTACATGAATCCCATCAGCATCAATGGCTAAAGCTAACTCAACATCGTCATTAACTAGAAAAGGAATATGATATTCATGACATAACGTCATTAACTCTCTAGCTAATGTCTCTTTAGCCTCTCCTTTTAATGAATCTGGCCCCTTTTCACGAAATTGAAATAATGTAATTCCAGTTTCTAATGCTTGTTTTAAAATATCTTTAATATCAGAACCTTGTGGTATGTCTTGAGTTCCACAAATAAAATAGACATTCAAATCGTTCGCTTTAAACATATTATTCTACCTCTTCACGTTTAACATCTCGTTCATATGTTTCATAGTTCATTAAATACATTTGATCAAGTAATTGGGGTAAAAATGTGCCTGGTCCTTTAACTTGAGCATCATTTTCAGCAATTTCAGCAGCAATATTATAGAAACTTACCGCTTCTTCCAACACTTGTATTGATGGATGTGTTTCTCTAAATAAGAAACCTGCTACTATACCACCTAATAGACAACCTGCTCCTGTAATCTTAGCCAATAAAGCAGACCCGTTAGATAATTTAACAACTTTGTTATCTTGAACAATCACATCGTCTTTTCCTGTTAAGACGATGGCTGTATTTAATTTCTCATAAGCCTTCTTAGCAATAGTCACTGGATCAAGGTTCGTATCACCGTCTGTACCTTTCATAGTTGTATTCGTATCAACTAATGTAAGAATTTCAGAGGCGTTTCCTTTAATAACTGAAACTTCTACTTCTGATAAAAATCTTTGGCAAAATTGTTTACGATAAGTTGAAGCGCCTACTGCTACTGGGTCAAAAACGATAGGCGTACCTTGTTTATTAGCAATTTTACCGATTGCAAGTATATCTTCTTCATTGGCTTTAGTTAAAGTACCTATATTAATTAATAAAGCGCCCGCTACTTTGTAAAATTCTTCAGCTTCCTCTGGGGCTTCACTCATTGCAGGGCTTGCACCAATGCTAAGTAAACCATTTGCAGTAAAATTTTTAACTACATTGTTTGTATAACATACAACTAATGGATTATCTTGTCTTAATTTTTCTAAATTATTCATCATCTAATCCCACTTTCTTCATATAAGCGAAATGATTTACAGGGCCACGTCCTTGACCAATTTCAGGTGTATATTGAATACTCATTGAAATAAAATCTTTGGCTTTTTTCACTGCATCATAAATTGACTTACCTTTCGCAAGTTCTGCAGTAATAACTGCTGAAAATGTACAACCTGTACCATGCGTATGTTTTGTATCAAAACGTTGGTCTTCGAAAGTATAAACGCCATCTTTAGTGAATAAGAAATCTTTAGCGTTATTTAAATCAGCAGAATGGCCGCCTTTAATTACAACGCCTTTACTACCAATCTCATTAATAAAGATGTCCCCAGCTTTATAAATATTTTCTTCAGTATCAATTTTCAAACCTGTGATTTCTTCAGCTTCAGGTATATTAGGCGTAACCACGTCTGCTAAAGGTAACAATGTATTTTGTAAATGTGTTTTAGTATCATCATCCATTAATGAATCGCCACTTTTAGCTAGCATAACTGGATCAATAACATAAGGGATATCTGAATGTTCTTTTAAAAATCCTTGAATTAATTCCATTGTTTCTTTTGTGGCAATCATACCTGTTTTAATTGCATGCGGTAACTCGTCATCAAAGACGCTTTCAAGTTGTTCTTTTACCCAGCTCGTTTCAAGGTTGTGAATATGTTGTACGCCTTTTGTATTTTGAGCCACTATACTCGTAATAGCTGCCATTCCATACACACCACACGCGTGGAATGATTTTAAATCCGCCATTACTCCTGCTCCACCTGTAGGGTCTGTTCCAGCAATAGTTAAAGCAATCTTAGGTTTATTCATGGTTAGCGCCTCCAAAGTTCCATTGTTCATCTATATATGCCATATTAAAGAAGTTACGTTCGTGTATTGTACTTTGTAAGAAACTTTCTTTAATATCTGCTTTTTCTTGTTCTGTACAATTTTCAGTTAGTTCATCTAATAAGCGATCAAACACTTCTATAAGTGGACGCATCTCAGTACTATAAAAATCAAACCACTTAGCTGTGATTGAATCTCTATTTAAATTGTCATCTTCTAATGCCATTTTAGCCACAACTTCATATACGTATGGACACGGAGCCATAGCTGCGATGGTATACGCTGCATTTTCATGCGCATAAGCGTGATAATACATATGCTTAATATAATGGTCGCCACTTGGAGGCCAAACTTTTTCTTTAACGATTTCTTCATAAGGTTCATTAATATAGTCAGCTAAAATTTCATGCGCTTCTACTTCACCATCAAGCATAAATTCGATTTGTTCAACTAAGAATTTAACGTCTTTCATAGTTGGTGCTTTAGGTATTAAAAGTGCATATAAGTTAGTAAACTCTTTTAAATATGAAGCATCAGCACGTAGATATTGACGTACCGCTTGCTTTGATAGACTACCTTTTAATAAATCTTGAATAAACCCATCATTATAAATCTTCTCAATAATAGGTTGTGAAGCTTCTTTTAATTCAGTTGAAAAAGTCATTTCATTTCCTCCTTAAAAATAAAAAGCTACATTTCAACGTAGAAATGTAGCTTTCATTCTTAGAACATGAATGAAACGTTCACATCACTACTTTCCTACGTTGGTACTAACCAAGTCAGGTTATAAGGGTCCGAATCATTCATCTCAGCCATCAATAAGGCTCCCCTAGTAGCTTTTATTATTTCTTTCACCATATCAAATTGGTAATTAATTAGCAAATAAAAAAGCCAAGACACCTTTAAAAGATGCCTTAGCTAAAATATATTATATATTTAAATTATGCAGTTACCCATTGAGATGCGCCAGCAGTGTTGTATAATTTAACAGCTGCAGCATCTTGAACGTGTTCAGGAGCTTGTGTTGGAGATACACCTTTATATTCAGCAGGTGCTACTGAGTCCCAAGTAGATTGTAAGAATTGATACTTACCTGCTGCACCTGAACTTGGGTTAACAGCTTTGATGTCGCCGCCTGATTCACGTTGAGCAATTTGTTGTAAATGGCTATTAACATTTACTGATGAACCACTTGAAGCTTCGCTACTTGATTGACTAGATTGACTAGTGCTTGAAGTAGCTTGTTGTGGTTGTTGAGTTTGCTCAGTTTGTGGTGCTTGTTGTGTTTGTGTTGGTTGTGTTGTATTTGATTGTTGTTGGTTACTAGTTTGTTGTGGTGCTTCTTGATTGTAAGAAGATGTGTCTTGTGTGCTAGCTTGTTGTCCAGTTGCTTGAGTTGATGTTTGTTGTTGAGCAGTGTTATCTACTGTTGCACCATTAGATGGATGATATTCCCATTGGAAATAAGTGCCATCTGACCAGAAATGATAAGATTTACCATTTAAGTTGAATTGATAATCATAAGCGCCCTCTTGAATAGGACCTTGGTTTAATGATTGATCATTTGATTCTGCTAATTGTGCTAACTCTGCCTTGTTAATTTGAGATTCACTCGCATCAGCTTGACCTGCATTACCAGCTACTACTCCTAAGCCTACTGCTAATGATGAAGCAATAATAGTCTTTTTCATAGTATAAAAATCCTCCTACGTAATTTGTTCATAAATTATTTTACAAGTTACACTTTAACATCCATAAAAGCAGTGTAGGTTACAGTGAAATAAAAAAAGGAAGGTCTTTTTTACATACAAATTACATTGAATAATGGTACAAATTAATTAAATTTAGTAATTTAAAACTTCCATGACAGTGTTTAAGATATTATCTTATACTTTTGTTATGTAATACGATTGAAATCTTTCAGATAATTAAACCCAAAAATTAGGAACCTCCCTTACTTTGTTGGGAAGAAATAAGAGAGGTTCTGAGTATAATTGAAAGATGTTATATATAGAATAGATAGAATTGGAGTTAAAATATAGAAATTTAATTGATATTGGTTATCTCAAGATTATTTAAGGGATAAGTGTCTTCATCATATGTGAGGGAAGAGAGTAGTTCATTATTCTTAGATTTGGGAGACATAAATTTAATTGTTTCAACGTATAATTCCGTTACAAAGTGAGTTTGCCCGTCTTTTTCATATTTACGAGAGCGCATATGCCCCGTTATACCTACAAGTGATCCTTGACTAGTGTACTTTTCAATATTACTTGCAGTTTTGCCAAATGCTTTGCAAAAAATATAATCACAAGCTATTTCATTGTTTTCATCTTTATAATTACGTTCAGTAGCAACACTGAAGGTAGCGATTTTCACCTCCTCTTTATCATAAATTTGTGCGTCTTTGGTCATACGGCCAACTATGACTATCTTATTTAGCATATCTCACCTCCTTCTATCTCTATATTATTCATTAGTTTGTTTCTCGTCAAAATCCTATTTTTAATAAAATCTTTACTATTGATACTCAAAATTTGATATATTTAAAGAAAATAGTTAATAAATTACTGCTAAATTTGGTAATTCATAAATTTTTGTATAATTTAAAATAATTTGGGGATGTGAGAAAGTGAAGACGTTTAAAGCGGTACGCTTCCAAATCATAAATGAAAATGGTGGAATAACTGAATTTGAATTAGAAGATGGCGTTATTATCAATAAAGAAAATAGTGGCACTGGGTGGCTATTAGAAATTGTAATTTCTAACGCTCATTATGAAACAATGAAGACATACTATGATGAACAAACGTTATTAGATATTCGAGTAGTTATCACAAGACCTTCTAATGATCCTGCCTTATTTGACGCTACGATTAAAAATATCTCAACTTATGAGAAGACAATGTCGATTGTCTTTGAATGTCATATTTATACTTTACGACAAGTTTATGCTGAAAGTTTATTAGAGCAATTAATTGATGAAGGCTTATCAGGTGAAGAATTAAAAGTTACTTTCAATCGCATGATGCAATCTAAACCTAAGTTAAAAGAAGAAAAATTTGAACGAGAATAACATAAATTAAGCCTTAGTCATTTTTTAAAATGGCTAAGGCTTATTTTTGGCTTATAACTAATTAAAGTAAAAAGTAGTTAAAACCACTAGAACTATAAACTTATGCGTCTTGAATAGCGAATGTAAGTTCACAACTACATGCTAGTTGTCCATCGACTGTTGCTTTAGCTGTACCCTTACCTATAGGACCTTTAATTTTAGTTATTTCAACTTCTAACATTAAAGTATCGCCTGGAGTAACTTGTCTTTTAAAACGACATTTATCAATTCCAGCAAATAAAGCGATTTTACCTTTATTCTCTTCTCTATTAAGCATCGCTACAGCGCCTGTTTGAGCTAATGCTTCTGTAATTAAAACGCCGGGCATTACTGCATAGTCAGGAAAATGACCTTGGAAGAATGGTTCGTTACCTGAAACTTGTTTTAAACCAACACAGCGTTTTCCTTCTTCATACTCAACAACTCGATCGATTAATAAAAAAGGCTGTCTATGCGGGATGATTTGTTTGATTTGATTATAATCGAAAATTGTTTCCATAAATAATTACCTCCAAAAGTAGAGGGTGAGACATTTAAAATCATACTCTAGGAGTCGATTCATCTTGCCCCAACCTTCTTTTAAATCATATATTTAAGCATTATGCTCATTATAATTAATCATTTACTCTTTGAATATCGGCACCTAGTGATTTTAATTTTTCATGGAAATTAACATAACCACGATCTAAATGCTTTAATTCAGTTACTTGAGTAGTACCTTCAGCTACTAATCCAGCTAAGATAAGGGCAGCGGCTGCTCTTAAATCTGTCGCTTTTACTTGCGCACCTTGAAGTTGACTTTTACCTTCAATTTTAGCGCTTCGACCTTCAACAGTAATATTAGCATTCATACGTCTGAATTCAGCAACATGCATGAAACGATTTTCAAAGACTGTTTCCGTAATCACTTTATGACCTTCAGCTGTAAGTAATAAAGCCATCATTTGTGATTGCATATCAGTTGGAAATCCTGGATGAGGAAGTGTCTTAACATCTACAGGTTTCAATTCGTCATCAACCGTTACACGTACGCCTTCCTCTTGAAAATCTAAATTAACGCCCATTTCTTCTAATTTATAAATTAGACTTGTCATATGTTCTTTAACAGCGTCACGTACAAATACATCGCCTCTTGTAATTGCTGCTGCAATAATTAATGTTCCGGCTTCAATTCTATCTGGAATAATAGAATGTTCAACACCTTTTAATTTTTCTACACCATGAATGGTAATCGTATCAGTACCAGCACCAGTCACTTTACCGCCCATTTCATTAATGTAGTTTGCTAAATCAACAATTTCAGGTTCTTTAGCAACGTTTTCAATAACTGTTTTACCTTTAGCTAATGATGCAGCCATAATAATATTTTGGGTAGCACCCACACTAGGGAAATCTAAATGAATATCTGCACCTTGTAAGCCATCTTTAGTGCTAGCATAGATATTTCCATTTTCTAAATGAATTTCTGCGCCTAACGCTTCAAACCCTTTAATATGTTGTTCAATAGGACGGGCACCAATTGCACAACCTCCAGGAAGCGCAACGATAGCGTGACCTAAACGAGCTAATAAAGGTCCCATTACTAATACACTAGCTCTCATTTTACTAACATATTCATATGGTGCTTGCTCGTTAAGTGTTGAAGATGCGTCTACTGTTACAGCGCCATCTTCTTTATTGTATTCAACTTCAGCATTCAAAGTTTTTAATACATTATTAATTGTTACGACATCGCTTAAATCTGGAACGTTTGTTAATTTACTTTTTCCTTCTGATGCTAATAATGATGCAGTTAAAACAGGTAATACTGCATTCTTTGCACCTTCGACTTTAACTTCTCCAGTAAGGCGATTGCCTCCATTTATTACTATTTTATCCATTTTAATCCTCCACTTTAACTCCTATTACTTCTACCATTTCCCATTTTTCAAATAATTATTTACTAATTATATCCATTTTTTAAATTAAATTACAGTTATCAAAATAAATATTTTACTTGCGTAGAATACTGTAATAAATCAACTAAAAAGTTGGTTACTGCTGTTCCTAATAAGATTGCTAAAAAAATCAGGCAAACTTGAACTTGAGTAGTATACCCTTTTTTAAAGAGATTATCCAACTTAAGAGAGTTTAATGCCCAATAAGCAATACAAATACAAATCACATATAAAATTAAACGTATAACTGCAAATTGTCCAATATAATCCATATCTTACTCTCCTTAGAGATTACTGTATTATATTGTACCTTAAATAGGTGGAGAATGATACTAATGATAACCATCAAACCTACAAAAAAGAAGTGAGATAATATCTATTATCTTTTCTTAGATTTTGTAGTTTAATCTTAGTGGTTTTTCTTCACAGAGAGATTTAATGGAGCTTCTATACACATGCATTTCATACAATTACTTTCATACAAAAAAAGACTAAGCCATTCATATAAAAATAGCTTAGTCTCTTTATTTTTAATTTATTTTAATTCAGCTACACGTAAGCGATTTTCAGCTCTTGCTAATGCTCGCTGAGCACGGTAAATATCACTGTTATCTTCGTCTTCCAAATGAGATTCTGCTCTTTGACGCGCTAATTTCGCTCTTTCAACATCAATCTCACTAGCTGTTTCAGCTGTTTGGACAATAACACTTACTTTATGATGTCTAATTTCAACAAAGCCACCACTAACAGCTATATATTCAGTGCCATTTCTAAAATTAACTTTTACATGGCCTGTTTTTAATGCGCCAACTGTCGGGATGTGTCCACTCATGATACCTATTTCACCAGCTGTTGTTTGAAAGACAACTAGTTCAACTTCATCTTTTTCGTAGACTGAACCATTAGGAGTGACAATATCAAGATTTAATGTACTCATTATCTATACCTCCTAATTATTTTAGACTTCAACACCCATATCTTTTGCTTTAGCAATTACGTCGTCCATGCTTCCTACTAAACGGAACGCATCTTCTGGAATATGGTCATATCTACCATCTAAAATATCTTTGAAATTAGCTACTGTAGTTTTAACTGGTACGTATGAACCTTTTTGACCAGTAAACTGTTCAGCAACGTGGAAGTTTTGAGATAAGAAGAATTGAATTCTACGTGCACGACTTACTGTAAGTTTATCTTCTTCAGATAACTCGTCCATACCAAGAATAGCAATGATATCTTGTAATTCTCTATATTTTTGAAGTGTAGATTGAACGTCACGAGCAACTTCATAATGTTCTTGACCAACAATTGATGGTTCTAAAGCTCTTGAAGTTGATGCTAACGGATCTACCGCTGGATAAATACCCATTTCAGTTAATTTACGCTCTAAGTTAGTAGTCGCATCTAAGTGGGCGAATGCAGTCGCTGGCGCTGGGTCAGTATAGTCATCCGCTGGTACGAATACTGCTTGAATAGACGTTACAGAACCTTTATTAGTTGATGTAATACGTTCTTGTAATTGACCCATTTCAGTTGCCAATGTTGGTTGGTAACCTACGGCTGAAGGCATACGACCTAGTAAAGCTGAAACCTCAGAACCGGCTTGAGTAAATCTGAAAATATTATCGATAAATAATAGTACGTCTTGGCCTTGTTCATCACGGAAATATTCAGCCATAGTTAATGCTGATAAAGCTACACGCATACGAGCACCTGGTGGTTCGTTCATTTGGCCGAAGACCATTGCTGTTTTCTTGATTACGCCACTATCTTTCATTTCGTAGTATAAGTCATTACCTTCACGTGTACGTTCTCCGACACCTGCGAATACTGAAATACCACCATGTTCTTGGGCGATGTTATTAATTAATTCTTGGATTAAAACGGTTTTACCTACTCCGGCACCACCGAAGAGACCAATTTTACCACCTTTAATGTAAGGTGCTAATAAATCTACAACTTTAATACCTGTTTCAAGAATTTCTACTTCTGTAGATAATTCATCAAAATTTGGTGAAGGACGGTGAATAGGATCACGTCTAACTGTACTATCTAATTCTCCATCTAAATCAATAGTATCTCCTAAAACATTAAATACGCGTCCTAATGTTACTTCGCCCACAGGGACACTGATATCTTCACCAGTGTTTTTAACTTCCATACCACGTTGAACGCCGTCTGTTGAATCCATGGCAATCGTACGTACCACGTCGTCACCTAATTGTAATGCAACTTCCAATGTTAATTCGAAAGTGCCATCTTCTTTAGTTACGTCAATGATTAGGGCGTTGTTTATTTCAGGTATTTCATTATGTTCAAAGCGAACGTCAATTACAGGACCCATAACCTGAGTTACACGGCCAATACCCATGTTGTTTCCTCCTTTAAATATTAATCAAATGCTGCGGAACCACTCACAATTTCAGTAATTTGTTGTGTGATTTCGGCTTGTCTTGCTCTATTGTATTGTAATGATAAGTCATCAATAAGTTCAGTTGCATTATCAGAAGCATTTTTCATAGCAGTCATACGAGCTGCATGTTCACTAGCTTTTGCGTCAAGAATCGTTCCATAAATTAAACTTTCAACATATTGAGGAAGAATAACACTTAGGATTGATTCTTTGTCTGGTTCAAATTCATATGAAGACATTTGACCTTTACCTTGGCTAGAATCTTCTTGAGATAATGGAAGAACTTGTTTAGTAGACGGTTTATTTTCAAGAACACTAACATAATGACTGTAGTAAATCTTCAATTCATCAATATGTTCTTCACTGAAAAGGTCAACTGCATGTTTTGCAACAGCTTGTATTGATTTAAATGAAGGTTGATCAGGAACATCAACAAGTGAATTCTCTATTTCATAACCTCTATTTTTAAGGAAATCAACACCAGTTTGACCAAGCACAATAATGCTATATTCATCACTGCTTGTATGTTTTTCTTTAATATCTTCGATGAGTCGTTTAAGCACATTTGAACTATATGCACCTGCTAAACCTTTGTCACTTGTAATAACTAAGTAGCCACTACGTTGAACTTGTCTAGGTCTTAACATTGGATGGCTAGAGTTTTTACTTGCTCCAGCTATAGCTGTAATAGCATCTTGCATCTTTTCCATATATGGTTCAAATTGATGCGTATTCTTTTCAGCTCGACGTAATTTTGAACTTGATACCATGTTCATTGCTTTGGTAATTTGTTTCATTTTTTTAGTCGATTTAATACGACCATCAATTTCTTTTAGAGAAGCCATTATCTCACCACCTTTTCGATTTAAAGTTTAATTATTCAGATTTGCTAAAACTTTTCTTGAATTCACTAAGCGTTGCATCAAATTTATCGTCAGATGGTAAGCCACCAGTTTCTCTGATTTCACTTAATAATTCTGAACCATTTGATTTAGCCCAACTATTTAGTTCTTCTTCGAAACGAGTGATATCTTCTACTGGGATATCGTCTAAGTAACCTTTAGTTAATGCATAAATAATTAAAACTTGGTTCTCAACCGGTAATGGTTTGTTTTGGTCTTGTTTTAAGACTTCAACCGTACGTTTACCACGTTCTAATTTCTTAGCAGTAAATTCATCTAAGTCTGAACCGAACTGCGCAAATGATTCTAATTCTCTGTAGGAGGCTAAATCTAAACGTAGCGTACCGGCTACTTTCTTCATAGCTTTAATTTGTGCTGAACCACCTACACGTGATACAGATTGACCTGCGTTAATGGCTGGTCTTACACCAGAGAAGAATAAATCAGATTGTAAGAAAATTTGACCGTCAGTGATAGAAATAACGTTAGTAGGAACGTAAGCTGAAATGTCTCCGGCTTGCGTTTCAATGATAGGTAATGCAGTAATTGAACCGCCACCTAAAGAATCGTTCAATTTAGCCGCTCTTTCTAATAATCTACTATGTAAGTAGAATACGTCACCTGGGTAAGCTTCACGACCTGGTGGTCTACGTAATAATAATGATAATTCACGGTAAGCAGCTGCTTGTTTAGTTAAATCATCATAAACCACAAGAACATGTTTACCGTTAAACATAAATTCTTCACCCATTGTTACTCCTGAATATGGAGCGATATAAAGTAATGGTGATGGTTCTGATGCTGATGCAGATACAATAATTGTATAATCAAGCGCACCAGCTTGACGTAACTTTTCAACATTCGCTCTAACTGTAGAATCTTTTTGACCAATCGCAACATAAATACAGATTGTATCTAAGCCTTTTTGGTTTAAGATAGTATCAATACCGATTGTTGTTTTACCAGTTTGTCTATCGCCAATGATTAACTCACGTTGACCACGACCAATTGGTACTAAGGCATCGATCGCTTTAATACCTGTTTGTAATGGTTCATCTACTGATTTACGAGCCATTACTCCAGTTGCTTTTTGTTCAACTGGACGTGTTTTAGTTGTATTGATAGGTCCTTGACCATCAATAGGTTGACCAAGTGGGTTCACTACACGACCGATAAGTTCTTCACCTACTGGAACTTCCATAATACGTCCAGTACGTCTAACTTCGTCGCCTTCAGTAATTTCACTATATGGTCCTAAAATAACTACACCCACATTTGATTCTTCAAGGTTTTGTGCTAAACCAAGAACACCATTTGAGAACTCTACAAGCTCACCAGCCATACAGTCATTTAATCCGTGAATTAATGCAATACCGTCACCAATTTGAAGAACGGTACCAACATCAGTTACAGACATTTCAGACTCATAATTTTCAATTTGTGAGCGCAGTAAAGCACTGATTTCTTCAGCTTTTATGGCCATCTATGTCACTCCTCTTTTATTTTAGTTAACTCTTTTAAATTTACGTTCAATTTGTTCTAAATCTTTTTTAACACTACCATCTAGTACAGTTGTGCCGACTTTCACTCTAAATCCACCGATTAAGTCTGGATTGATTTTAGTCGTAATATGTACTTGTGATAATTTTGTTTTATTAATGATTAATGCTTTAATTCTTTCAAGTTCTTCGTCGCTTAATTGATAAACTGATTCAACGACAGCTGAGTCTTGATTGTAATGTTCGTTGTATAAACTTTTAAACTCTTTGAAAATCGAACTAATAAGTTCTAAATGACGGTTGTTTGCAAGAATCATTAACATATTTTTTAAATAGTCATTCGCCTCACCAAATACTTGCTCAACAAACTGACGTCTTTGAGATGCCGGTTGATTAGGATTTGAATCAATGGCTTTTAAATCTTTACTATACTCTTGAGTAGCACGATTTACTACTTCTAATTCTTCATACATTAAATCTAAGTTTTCTTTCTTAAGCGATACGTCAAATAATGCTTTAGCGTATTTGTTTGCTACGTTTGCCATTATTTATCGCCTGCCTCTTTAAGATACTTATCAACTAGTGCTTTTTGATCTTGTTCAGAAATTTCTTTTTGTAAGACTTTAGAAGCAATCAATACTGATAATTCAGAAACTTGGTTATTGATATCTGTAAGTGCTCGTTCTTTTTCACTATTGATTTCACTCTGTGCTGTTTCAATCATGCCGTTAGCACGAATGTTAGCCTCATGAATAATATCTTCTTGTTGTTTATGTGCTTGCACTCTAGCATCTTCGAGAATACGTTGAACTTCATCTTGTGTTTCTTTAAGTGTCTTTTTATTTTCTTCTTCAAGTTTTTGAGCGTTAAGTTTTGCTTCTTCAGCTTCGTCAATATCTCTATTAATATCGCGTTCACGTTTATCCATTACTTCTTTTAATGGACCCCAAGCAAATTTCTTCAATAACGCTAATAGAATAATAAAGGTAACAAAAGTAACTAATGCTGTACCCCACTCAACGCCACCACTTGCTGCGCCTAAAACGAATGAATTAGTTAATGCATTCACTGGTATATGACACTCCTTTCATTATTAATCATCACTTTGTCATTAAATAAAACGAACGGCGAAGGTCCGAGAGACTTCGCCATGAAATTTTCTTATTGGAAAAGTGTCATGAATGCGATTACAACACCGATGATTGGAAGTGCCTCAACTAAACCAATACCAATGAACATAATACTCATTAATTGACCACGTGCTTCTGGTTGACGTGCTACACCTTCAACTGTTCTAGATACGATAAGACCGTTACCGATACCTGCGCCTAGTGCTGATAAACCGATTGCAATTGCTGCTGCTATTAAACCCATATTAATAATTCCTCCTAAATTTTTTTAAATTAATGTGTGTCCGCTACTTTGTGGGACATGTAAACCATTGAAAGCATAATAAAGATATATGCTTGGATTGAACCGACGAAGATTGAGAAACCTTGCCATACTAATAAACCTGGGATACTAATTATCCAACCCCAGCCGCTTTGGAAAAACAAGCCTGCTAGTAATGAAAGTAATAATTCGCCGGCAAAAATATTACCGTATAAACGTAGACCAAGCGTTAATGTTGAAGAAAACTCTTCAAATACATTAATAATTGCTAATGGCCAGAAAGGTTTAAAGTAATTTCCTACATATGCTTTAGTACCACGCATTTTCACACCGTAATAATGTGTTAGCAAGATCATCATTGTTGATAGTGTTAATGTTACCGTCGCATCAGCGGTCGGTGATTTCCACCATAAATAATGGTCATTCACTATAGCAAATGGTAAACCTAACATATTAGCTACAAAAATGAACAGAATCAATGTGACTGCTAAAAAGTGGAACTGACCACCCTTTTTCCAAGCCATATTACTTTCAATAATTCCTCTTACAAAGTCAAAGATCCATTCAATAAAGTTTTGTTTACCTGAAGGTCTCTTTTGCAAATTACGCGTACAAATAATAGCGATTAAAAAGACTATAACTGCAGTAATGACTAACATTAGGATACTTGCCATGTTGAAAACAATATCAAACCCGAACAAATTAAAACTTGTGAGTGGTGATTTGTGATCCATATACTCACCTCTTTCTTCATAGAATTTTACTCCCTGTGTAATAAGGGCCGTACAATGATTATTACATAAGAAATCATGAGACCAATAATTATTCCAATAATATTCACATCATCTTTAAAGAAAAACCATATTAAGCACGCAATAATAGCGACTAAGTATCTCCAAATATTACCCGTAGAAATATGTAGATTATCAGGTTGTTTAGCCCGAGATAAGTAAAGCTCAAAGATGTATGTATTAATTAAAGAGCCTAATGATCCTATTATTAACCCCAATATGAAAGGATTAGGAATAATAACGTACAAAACAGCCAATAATATAATAAAGTAAATATAGTATTGAATGAATTGTTTAAATATGATGCTGAAACGCCCCATTATTTATGCCTCCAAATTTACTTATGACAACCACGTAAACCGTTCCACTCATACAATTTCAATAATAATATAGGGGATATAGTGTGTCAATTTTATTCAAGTTATTGCACAATTTAAAAGCTATTTCGTCACAAGATGTTCTTATTTTAGGTTAACTTTTATCCTTTAAATTCTTTAGGTTGTTTATTTGAGAGGCCTAAATAATATTTAATACTATCACATATTCTAATTGAAGCTTCTCCATCACCGTAAGGGTTCTGAGTCATGGCCATAGTTTGGTACGTAGTTGAATCGTCTAGTAATTTCTTAGTTTCAGAATAGACGTTATCTAAGTTGGTACCAATTACTTTTAATGTGCCCGCTTCTACCCCTTCAGGTCTTTCAGTTACATCTCGAAGAACAAGTACCGGCTTATTTAATGATGGTGCTTCTTCTTGAACTCCACCTGAATCCGTTAAAATTAGATATGCTTTACTGGCAAAATTATGAAAATCAACGACATCTAAAGGTTCAATTAACTTAATACGTGGATGTTCTCCAAGGAATTCTTTAGATAATTCTCTTACTTTAGGATTTAAATGAATAGGATAAACTACCACTATATCCTCATAATCATCTACTAATTTTCGAATTGCTCGAAAAACATTAATCATTGGTTGTCCAATGTTTTCTCTGCGATGTACTGTTAATAGGACAATCCGTTTATCCTTATGTTCATCCAATACTTCAGATGTATAATCATCTTTAATTGTCAGATTTAAGGTGTCGATAGCTGTATTGCCAGTAACAATGATTGAATCTTGACGTTTTTGTTCATTAATTAAATTCATTGCTGCACGAGCAGTTGGAGCAAAATGTAAGTCAGCGATGTTACTTACCATTTGGCGATTAATCTCTTCAGGAAAAGGTGCGTACTTATCACGTGTTCTTAATCCTGCTTCCACATGCCCTACTGAGACTTGATTATAAAATGCAGCAAGTGCTCCAGAAAATGTAGTCGTTGTATCTCCATGTACCAATACCATATCTGGTTGTTCATCTTTGATAATTAGTTCAAGTTGATTCATCGCTCTAGATGTAATTTCTGAAAGTGTTTGTCCTTCTTTCATAACATCTAAATCATAATGTGGCTTGATATCAAAAGTTTGAAGTACAGAGTCTAACATTTCTCGATGTTGAGCAGTTACAACAATCATTGGTTCCAACACTGAATCATTTTCTAGTGCTTTTACCAATGGTGCCATTTTAATTGCTTCTGGTCTTGTACCAAAGACTGTCATAATCTTTCTCATATCTTAATTCTCCTAACACTATTTAGTGCCGAATAGTCTGTCTCCAGCATCACCTAATCCAGGTGTAATGTATGCTTTATCATCAAGTTTCTCATCTAATGCTGCTATATAAATATCTACATCATCATGAGCTTCTTTCATTTTTTCTACGCCTTCAGATGCTGCAATTAGGCACATAAATCTAATGTTTTTAGCGCCACGTTTTTTTAGTGAATTAATCGCTTCAATAGCTGATGCTCCAGTTGCTAACATAGGATCAACTACAATGATTTGTCTTTCGTCAATATCTTGTGGAAGTTTCACAAAATATTCAACGGCTTTTAAAGTTTCAGGGTCACGATATAAACCGATATGGCCAACACGTGCTGCTGGAACTAAGCTTAAAACACCATCTGTCATTCCTAATCCTGCTCTAAGGATAGGTACGATAGCGAGTTTTTTACCTGCTAATCTTTTAGCAGTCATAGTAGTTACAGGGGTTTTAACTTCAACGTCTTGTAGTTCTAAATCTCTAGTTACTTCGTAAGCCATTAGCATGCCTACTTCGTCGACAAGTTCTCTAAATACTTTAGTCCCAGTATTTACGTCGCGAATGTAACTTAATTTGTGTTGAATTAATGGGTGATCAAATACATGTACTTTGCTCATTATTACTTTTCCTCCAATTTAAATACACTTATTCATATAATGGGTGTTTCGAAGTTAAACTAGTTACTCTTTCTCTAGCTTCTTTTAATTTTGACTCATCATTTGGGTTTTTCAATGCTAAACTAATGATACGTCCAACTTCTTTAAATGCTTCTTCATCAAAGCCTCTAGTAGTTGCAGCTGGCGTACCTAATCGGATACCACTTGTAACGAAAGCTTTTTCTTGATCAAATGGAATAGTATTTTTATTACACGTAATACCGATAGAATCTAACGTAGCTTCTGCTTCTTTCCCTGTTACATTCACAGAGTTTTTAACGTCAACTAACAATAGATGGTTCTCAGTTCCACCAGAAACAATTCTAAAGCCTTCTTCTTGTAATGTTTTGGCTAAAACTTGAGCATTTTTAATAACTTGTTCTTGGTAGGCTTTGAAATCTTGTTCTAACGCTTCACCAAACGCTACTGCCTTAGCAGCTATAACATGTTCTAAAGGCCCGCCTTGGATACCAGGGAAAATTGTTTTATCAATTTCTTTCTTATATTCTTCTTTACAAAGAATTAAGCCTCCACGAGGTCCTCTTAACGTTTTATGAGTAGTCGTTGTCACAAAGTCAGCATATTCAACTGGATTAGGATGTAAACCAGCAGCTACTAAACCAGCGATATGTGCCATATCGACCATTAATTTAGCACCAACTTCATCAGCGATTTCTTTAAACTTTTTAAAGTCTAATTCTCTAGAATAAGCTGAAGTACCGGCAACAATTAATTTAGGTTTGTGTTGTTGTGCTAATTTACGAACTTCTTCATAGTCAATTTTCTCTGTTTCTTTATCTACACCGTACTCTACAAAATTATAAAATTTACCACTAAAATTTACTGGTGAACCATGTGTTAAATGGCCTCCATGGCTTAAATTCATACCAAGTACTGTATCGCCCATTTCTAATGCTACTAAGTAAACTGCCATATTAGCTTGAGACCCTGAATGGGGTTGTACGTTGACATGTTCAGCTCCAAATAAAGCTTTAGCACGTTCAATCGCAATTGTTTCAGAAACATCGATATAGCCACAACCACCATAGTAACGACGTCCAGGATAGCCTTCAGCGTATTTATTAGTCATTACAGAACCTTGTGCTTCCATAACCGCTTCAGAAACAAAGTTTTCAGATGCTATAAGTTCGATATTATTGTTTTGTCTATTGTACTCATTTTGAATGGCCTCATAAATAACTTTATCTTGATCTTTGATATATGACATAAAAATTCCCCCTATTTTTATAAACTACTCATATTTAGCTCGCTCACCACCGACTTTTTTAGGTCTAGAAGTGGCAATAGTAACGATAGCTTCGCCTACTTGTTTAACACTAGTTCTAATCGGTACACAAACGTGTTTAATATGCATTCCAATCAATGTTTGGCCTATATCAATACCCTTAGGAACAGTGATATGCTCAACAACTACTGGATCTTTCATATGTTGATACGCGTATGTTGCAAGACTTCCACCTGCATGCACATCTGGTACAACTGTGACTTCTTCCATCGTTAACGGATTGAAATCTTCTCGTTCAATAGTGATTGATCGATTGATATGTTCACAACCTTGGAATGCAAAAGAGACACCTGTGTCTTGTTTCACCTCTTCTAGAGAAGTAAAAATATCTTTAGCAATATCCATTGAACCAACTGAACCAATCTTTTCACCTATTACTTCAGAAGTCGAACATCCAATTAGGCAAATTTCACCTTCTTTAAAAAATGATTGTTCTTTCAATTCATTTAACAAAGTTGTAAGTTCTTGCATATTCATCTCTCCCTTGATTACATATTAAAAGAAGCATAGCAAACTAACTATACTTCTTCATTATAACGTATTTAGAACGTGACATATACTATTTGTATAATATTTCGCTTTATGAAACATGAGTTAATTTATCAATTAAGTAATATAATTGATTGAAGGTTTCACGATACGTATCAATACTGCCTCCGAATGGGTCATCAATGTCCATTGTTTCGCCGACATATTCACTTAGTTGATATATATGCGCTTGGTTTCCATAGAGATTTTTCAATTGTTGTTTATGATTTTCTGTCATTGTAAGAATTAAATCACTTTGCAAATCTTCTTCACTAAATTGTTGTGCTGTTGAAGGTTCTGGTAAATCATTTTCTAAAATAACTTCTAATGCTTCAGGCGTGATTGCTTGTCCATTAGAAGCAAATAGTCCTCTAGAATTAACTTCGTCATTCTTCAATAATCGCTTTGCTATACTTTCTGCAATCGGACTGCGACATGTATTACCGGTACATACAAATGTTATTTTCATAAATCTTCACCTCTAACTATATGATTACCTGTAGCTTTAGTCATACGATTCATAATTGCTTCTGAGTCATTTTCATCATTAAAAGCATAAACAAATGCCTTATGAATTGAAGGATCCTCATCAATAATATGAAGGATATGATATAAATTATGATTAGCGCCTTTAATGTCATTCTCATCTTCGCATAAAGGGATAAAAATCGCATCCTGTGGCATAAATTGTTTCAATGTTTTTGGCAAAATAAAAGCTACATTAGTCCAATCTTTATCATTTCCAATAGGTTGGGTTAAATTAGTCACCATAGAAATAGGTGTCTCTGGAGAATAATGCTTATACTTCATGCCCGGTGCAATTGGTTTATCGATAGAATTATAATTGTAATAAATAACACTATCAGGTATGACTTCGTTTAACATAGTTTGAGTAATAGCACCAGGACGCGCGATTTTAAATGGATAACGAGTACAATCAAGCACAGTACTTTCTAATCCCTCTTCACTTTGATCACCATTAACTATCCCCTCTATCTTTCCATTTAAATCATTATATACATGTTGGAACGTCGTAGGTGATGGTCGGCCACTTAAGTTAGCACTAGGAGCAGCGATAGGCAGGTTAACATATTGTAAAATAGCTCGCCCAATAGGATGACTAGGCATGCGCACTGCTATAGAGTCTAATCCTCCTGTGACTTTCTCGCACAAATAACCTTTTTTCAGCGGTAAAATAAATGAAATAGGTCCAGGCCAAAATACATCCATAAATTTTTTCACTTCTTCAGTAACATCAGCCACAAAATCTTTTAATTGTTGTTGACTATGTATATGTACAATTAATGGATTATCTGATGGTCGCCCTTTCGCTTCATAAATACGTGTCACTGCTTGCTCATCTCTCGCATTGGCTCCCAGTCCGTATACAGTTTCAGTGGGAATCGCAACTAAACCGCCCTGCTCATAAATTTCTTTTATGCGTTTTAATCCGGAGAATGTCAATGGCATTTCTTTATATTCGCGCATATCCCAAATCGTTGTTTGCATAACCTGTGCTCCTTTCCTCCCATATTATTATTTAATATAACAAGAAGTTACTCACCCAACATTTTCAATTAGATAAGTAACTTCACTCTGTTTACCATTTAAATGACACAATTCTATCAATGCCATTAATATCTTTAATCACGTTCACAGTAATATTCGGATATTTATTTAAAATGATTTCCTTTAATCTCTCGCCTTGATTGTAACCAATCTCAAATGTTACGTATGCATTGTCATTTAATACTTTTGGTAAATCATCAAGTATAGCTTCATAAATAGCATAGCCTTTATTTTTCGCGAATAAAGCCACGTGTGGTTCATATTTAACTACTGTATCTACCATATCATCTTTGTCATCAAAATTAATATAAGGTGGATTTGAAATTAAACCATCTAATTTAATATTACGTTTAATCAGTGGTTTCAAAGCATCTCCCTTTAAAAAATCAACATCTACATTTAAATCATAGGCGTTATCTATTGCTAAGTCTAACGTCTCTTGAACTAAGTCTGTAGCAATAACGTTTAAACTAGGGTTCAATTTTTTTAAAGTAAGCGCTATTGCGCCACTTCCTGTCCCTATATCAGCTATAGTCGCTTGATCTTTGCAATTTTCCAAAAAGTGAAGCATCACTTCTTCAGTTTCTGGACGAGGAATTAAACAATGCTGGTTTACTTGAAATCGATAGCCATAAAACGATTGAAATCCAACAATATATTGTATCGGTTCACCTGTTAACATGCGTTCTAAAGCAAGTGAAAACTTCGCTTCTTCAGCTTTTGTCATTTCATCATACATATGAATTAAATAGTCCGTTCTTGACCATCCAAATAAATCTAGCATTAACCATTCTGCCCGAGCTTGCTCGTAACCTTTTTCAGTTGCTAAACCAATGGCTTGATGCAGTTTATCTTTAAAGCTCGCCATTATTTAATTCTTTCAATTTATCAGTTTGTTCTGAAAGTGTTAATGCATCAATAATTTCATCTAACTTACCTTCCATAATTTGATCTAACTTTTGTAATGTTAATCCAATACGGTGGTCTGTGACACGACTTTGTGGATAGTTGTATGTTCTTACACGTTCAGAACGGTCACCTGTACCTACAGCTGACTTACGTTGTGCCGCATATTTTTGTTGTTCTTCTTGTAATTTCATGTCATATAAACGTGCTTTTAATACTTTTAACGCTTTTTCACGGTTTTGAATTTGAGATTTTTCAGATGACGTCGCAATAACACCCGTTGGTATGTGGGTAATACGTACAGCAGAGTCTGTTGTATTGACGTGCTGACCACCCGCACCACTTGAACGATACGTATCAACTTTTAAATCTTCATTACGAATTTCAATTTCAACGTCTTCAACTTCAGGTAATACTGCTACTGTAGCAGTTGACGTATGAATACGACCACCAGATTCAGTTTCAGGTACACGTTGTACACGATGTGCGCCATTTTCAAACTTCAACTTACTATAAGCGCCGTTTCCAGAAACTGAGAAACTAATTTCTTTGTAACCGCCATGGTCACTTTCAGCTGCTTCTACAATTTCAGTTTTGAAATTTTGAGACTCGGCATATTTTGTGTACATTCTTAATAAATCTCCAGCAAAGATGGCCGCTTCGTCTCCACCTGCTGCTGCTCTAATTTCAACGATAACATCTTTGTCATCATTTGGATCTTTAGGGATTAATAAGAATTTAAGCTCTTCTTCAAGTTCTGGAATAGCTGATTTCAAACTTGAGCTTTCTTCTTTTAACATATCGATTTCTTCTTTATCGTCTGTTTCATTTAACATTTCTTCTATTTCTTCAAGCTCTTCTTTTTTACTTTTATAATCTCTATAAACATCTACTGTTTTTTGAAGATCAGCTTGTTCTTTAGAATATTTACGTAATTTATCAGAATCATTAACGATCTCTGGATCACTTAACATTTCATTTAATTGTTCATATCTTTCTTCAACAATATCTAATTGATCAAACACTATAATTCCTCCTCATCGTTAGTACTTGGTGCAACAATATGATGTGCTCTACATCTAGACTCATAACTTTCATTAGCACCAACTAAAATTGTTGGATCGTCTATTTTAGCAGGTTCTCCATTGATTAAACGTTGAGTTCTGCTTGAAGAAACACCACATACGGCACATACGGCTTGTAATTTAGTAACTTGTTCACTTACTGCCATAATTTGTGGCATTGGTTCAAATGGCTCTCCACGGAAATCCATATCCAATCCAGCTACAATCACTCTATGCCCATCATCTGCGAGCTTTTCAACAATATTAACGATTTCTTTATCAAAAAATTGAATTTCATCTATACCTATAACATCTACATGAGCTAAATCATGAAGTAAAATATCTCTTGCTGATGAAATATTAATGGCTTCTAGCTCATTACCATCATGTGAGACTACTTTTTCTTTATGGTAACGGTTGTCGATAGCCGGTTTAAACACTACTACTTTCTGTTTGGCATAGATTCCTCTACGTAATCTGCGAATTAACTCTTCAGATTTACCGCTAAACATACTTCCAGTAATGCATTCAATCCAACCAGAATGGTAAGTTTCATACATTATAAGTTCCACCTTTATCAAAACATAATCGCTTAATTATATCATATTTCTATATATTATAAATTACTTTATGTATAACTCATACAGACTGAAAATTATAATAAATTGAATAGTTTAACTTAGTCATATTTTTATAGTTATGTAGTACTTTGCGAATAAAAATATGGTAAATAAAAAAACTGCCTACACAATTCTATATACAATAGATTAGGCAGACAGTTTAAACTTACAATTAGTTGTTGTTTGATTTGAGACCAAACTTTTTGTTGAAACGTTCCACACGACCATCCGCAGCAGCGAATTTTTGACGTCCAGTGTAGAATGGATGTGAATCAGAAGATACGTCTAAACGAATAACTGGGTATTCATTTCCATCTTCCCATTCCATAGTTTCTGAAGATGTTTTAGTTGAACCACTTAAAAACTTGAAGTTAGTTGTAGTATCTAAAAAGATTACTTTGTGGTATTCAGGATGAATTCCTTGTCTCATTTTATTTTCAGCTCCTTTGCCCTGAACCATCCGGAACAGAGTTGTTTGTGAGTTTTTCACCCAATACTTGGTAATTATAATCGTTATTACTTTAAAACGCAACCCTCAAACCGATATTCATTAGATAATCGGCTTGCCCGTTTTAGTGCTTTCTTTTGCAGCTTTCTGTAACTGTTGGAAAAATTCTTTATTGTTTTCTGAACGTTTTAATTTTCTAATAAATCGTTCAGTAAAGTCCGTAGAATCAGTAAACATGTTTCTTAACTGCCATAGTGATTCAAGTTCAGATTTACTAATAAGCAATTCTTCTTTACGTGTTGAACTTCTACCAATATCAATTGCTGGGAAGATACGACGTTCTGATAATTTACGATCAAGATGAAGTTCCATGTTACCTGTTCCTTTGAATTCTTCATAAATCATATCGTCCATACGAGAACCAGTTTCTACTAGAGCAGTCGCTAAAATAGTTAAGCTTCCACCAGCTTCAATATTACGAGCAGCCCCAAAGAATGCTTTAGGCTTATGTAGTGAAGCCGGATCTAATCCTCCTGATAAGGTTCTACCACTTGGAGGAATAACAAGGTTATAAGCACGCGCTAAACGTGTAATTGAGTCCATTAAAATAATTACATCTTGGCCTATTTCAACAAGACGTTTAGCTCTTTCAAGTAATAACTCTGCTACTTTAACGTGATGTTGAGGTGGCTCATCAAACGTAGAATGCACAACTTCAGCTGATTCTACTGAACGTTCAATATCAGTCACCTCTTCAGGACGTTCACCAACTAATAGAATAAATAACTTTGCATCTGGTTTATTAGTACTAATAGCATTGGCGATTTCTTTAAGTAATGATGTCTTGCCGGCTTTTGGAGGAGCAACTATAAGTCCACGTTGACCGAGACCGATTGGAGTTACTAAATCCATAATACGTGTTGAATAATTTTGGGGATCTGTTTCTAATACGATTCTTTCCTCAGGATAAAGAGGTGTTAAAGCTTGGAAGTGAGGACGTTTTTTGACTACTTCTGCATTTTCGTCATTTACAAAGTCAACTTGAAGTAAACCGTAATATTTCTCATTATCTTTAGGCTTACGAACTTTACCAGTCACTTTATCTCCTCGTTTAATTTCGAAACGACGGATTTGACTAGCGGAAATATAGATATCTTTTTCACCTTTTGAATAGTTTACGGTTCTTAAGAATCCGTAGCCATCAGGTTGAATATCATCTAATACGCCTTCCATATAGTAATTGCCATCTTTTTCCATTTGAGCTTCCATAATAGCTAGAACGAGTTCACTTTTATTCAATTTGCTATAATTTGTAAGCTTGAGCGATTTTGCTTTTTGTGTCAGTTCTTTAGTTGTGTAGTTTTTATATAATTCATGAAACGATTCATATTGTGGAGATGTACGTTCTTTTTCAGGCATAAACTGCACCCATTTCTTAAATTTTTCTAAAGACTTATTGATAATGTAAGTGTTTATTCTAATTGTCTTTTTATGAAAATGCAAAATCGAATAACGCACAGTACAATTTTTTAATTATTAAAAGTCTTAAATACTAGAATTAATATAGCAAATTTTCAATTTAAATACAAAATGATTTTAATAAATTTCAAAAAATAAAACAGCACATGGAACTAAATAGGTCCCATGCACTGTTATATTTGATATATTAATTAATTGCTTAAATTATTTAAAATAACCAGCTATTGATTTCACTTCTAAGAATTCTTCAATACCGTAGTCGCCCCATTCACGACCGATACCTGATTGTTTATAACCACCAAATGGTAAGTCAGGTTGAGCGCCAGCTTCATTAATTTCTATTCTGCCAGCTTCAATTGAACGTGCCACTTTTTGAAGTGTGTCTTTATCTTTACCAATGACATAACCAGCTAAGCCATATTCAGTATCATTAGCGATTTTAATTGCTTCGTCTAAATCGTTATAAGTAATGACTGAAGCAACTGGTCCGAAAATTTCTTCTCGCGCAATTGTCATATCATTATCTACATTGATAAAGATTGTTGGTCTTGCGAAGTAACCAGTATCTAAGCCTTCTGGTTTACCTGGACCACCGTAAAGTAATTCGGCACCTTCTTCAATACCTTTATCGATATAAGATTGCACTGTGTCGAATTGTTTTTTACTTATAATTGGTCCTACTTGTGTACCTTCTTCACGAGGGTTACCAACTTTGACATTACTAAATTCTTCTTTTAATGCAGATAAGAATTCTTCTTTTTTACTTTCTGGAACTAAAATACGTGTACCAGCTGTACAAACTTGTCCAGTATTATTAACTACTTTACCAGTAGTTGCTTTCGCTGCTTCTTTAACATCTACATCATCTAATACGATATATGGAGATTTACCACCTAATTCAAGTGAAACTTTCTTGAAGTCTTTAGAAGCTTTTTCCATAATCTTAGAACCTGTACGGCCTGAACCAGTAAATGACATCATTCTTACTTTAGGATGTTCACTTAAAGGATTGCCTACACCTTCACCGTCACCATTAACTAAGTTAAATACGCCTTTAGGTACGCCTACTTTATCAAAGATTTCAGCTAAGATTACCGCTGCAAATGGTGTTTCTTCAGAAGGTTTAAGTACAACCGGACTACCTGCTGCAAATGCCGCTGCAAGTTTTAATGATGTTTGGTTAGTTGGGAAGTTCCAAGGTGTAACTAAACCTGCTACTCCAATAGCTTCTTTAGTTACTAGCGCATCTCCACGTCGTTCTTCAAATTCAAATGACTCTAGAGCTCTACTAGCTTCTTGGAAATGATTTAAGCCCATTTGATAGTGCACATTCTCAGAAATAGTAAGTGGTGCACCTAATTCATCTGTAATGGCTTCAATAATATCTTGTTTTCTATTTTTATATTCTTCTACGATTTTATCTAATAGTTCTTTTCTTTCTTTTACTGAGCTATGGCGAAATTCTAAATATACGTCATTAGCAGCTTCTACTGCTTTATCAACGTCTTTTTCATTACCTTTAGCTACTTTGCCGATAACTTCTTCAGTAGCGGGATTAATAACGTCAATTGTTTCTCCGCTCTCACTATCAATCCATTCGCCATTTATATATTGTTGAGTATAATTTCTCATCAATTCTTCACTCCTTAAGAATCGTTATATACTATGTGTATCCTTTTTGTTGAAAATTAAACATAGCACTTTAATAAGAAATAAAAAACAGGGTAGAAACTTAGGGAGTGATGACAGAAATAAAGAAAGTGAAATTCGAACTTTCATTTCTTTCAATCAACTACTAACACAACAGAAAACTGAGACATTTCACAAAAAATGTCTCAGTCTCAATACTCTATTATTTAGAATTTACTTCTTCTTCAAGAGTAACGTATTTTCTAGCCCATTCTTCCATAGGCGCTAAAGCTTCAGCTAATGCCTTACCTTTATCAGTTAATTCATAAATGATGGATACTGGACTAGTTGAAACTACTTTCTTTTCTACTAATCCCCATTCACCTAAATCAGTTAATTTTATGCTTAATGCACGTGGGGTAATCGTCTTCAAATCCCTTTTCATATCGGAAAAGTGCGCAGTATAATCAGTGCATCGAGATAGATAATTAATGATTAAACCGTTCCAACTTCTACCAACAATTTTAAAGGTTTCTTCAAGATATGGACAGATTTCCATTGTCTTCACCTCTATTCAAAACATCTTAAACATGGTAGGTACTACAGAGGTTAGCCATAGTTACACGCGTTTAACTACCATTCGCCAACCTCTTTTAGTATCTAATATAATTATTATACCAGATATCTTTATATTTGTTCAGTCCAGATATCTGCGCCTAATGTTTTTAAATTTTTAACTATATCAGTATATCCTCTGTAAATATGTTTAACATTGTATACTGTAGTAATACCTTCAGCTAATAAACCGGCCGTGATTAAACATGCACCTGCACGTAAATCACTTGCATAAACTTCTGCGCCATGTAATTTCGAAGGTTTAATAGTAGCCGTTCCTACAGTCATGTCCGCTTCAATATCTGCACCCATTTTTTTCAATTCATCTACGTGTCTGAAACGTGCAGGATAAATTGTTTCTGTTACAAATGATGGCCCGTCTGTCATAAATAATAACGGCGTGATTGGTTGTTGTAAATCTGTAGCGAAGCCAGGATAAACTAATGTTTTAATATCAACGTTTTTATATGATGATTGACGTTTAATAATTACTTTTTCAGCATCGCTATCAATTTCAATGTCAGCACCTAGTTCTTTCAATTTCATCGTTAGCGCTTCGACATGTTTTGGCACAATATTATTAATTGATATCTCTTTACCTACCGCAGCAGCGATACACATATATGTTCCTGCTTCAATACGATCAGGGATGACACTATATTCAGTGCCGTGCAACTCTTCTACTCCATTAATTTTTAATGAACTTGTTCCTGCACCTTTAATTTCTGCACCTATACTATTTAAAAAGTTAGCAACATCTACAACTTCTGGCTCTTTCGCTGCATTTTCAATAATTGTTTGACCTTTAGCATGGACAGCAGCAAGCATAATATTGATTGTGGCACCTACGCTTACCATATCAAGGAATATATTAGCGCCATGTAATTCTTTAGCCTCAATCTTCATAGATGTCTCGCTTGACTCATCAATTTCAGCACCTAAAGCTTTAAACCCTTTAATGTGTTGATCAATTGGACGAGGTCCTAATGGGCAACCGCCAGGCAAACCAATCACACATTTTTTAAAGCGTCCTAACATCGCTCCCATCATATAATATGATGCACGTAAGGATTCTACTTTATTATTAGGTAGTGGCGCATTTTGAATTTCGGTAGTATCGACTTCTAACTGTTTGCCATCTAAACGCGCTTTTATATTTAAATCCTCTAACAAACTGACTAGTGTCTCTACATCAGAAATTTGTGGTAAGCCATCTAACTTCACTTGACCTTGAGCTAGTAACGTTGCCGGAATAATCGCTACAGCACTATTTTTAGCACCACTGATTGTGACTTCTCCTTCAAGCGTCTGACCACCTCGGATTTTTATTACCTCTTGAGTCATAAGTCTTTTCTCCTTTGTTTCTCATTTTTAAAATTATATATTATTAGCATTATAAGATAAAAAATCTTTATTTGTAAAATGTTAATCATGTCGACACGTAGATGCATTTAGCTTTTAAATTTAACGGAAAAATTCTATTGAACGCTAATAAAACAAGATATATAAATATTATAAAACATTTTTAGAAAATAATTAATCAAGAGTTCTTGGATTGTTAAAAAATATAGATTAAATCTTAATGGTAGATTAAAATCTTGTATCTTTCTTTCAAAATTATTTTATACTATAAAAACTTTATCTGAGTTTTTACTGCAACAAAAAAGCCTAAGACATCTATTTATGTCCTAGGCTAATACTAAAAGATTTATTTAATGATACTTATTTAGCGCGGTTTGAAGTACCAAATTCTCTAATTTTACCTTTAACTGTTTCTTTGATTGCTTCACGAGCAGGTCCTAAATATTTACGTGGATCGTATACATCTTGATCGTTATTTAAAATGTCTCTTACTGCTTTAGCAGAAGCAATTTGGTTTTCAGTGTTGACGTTGATTTTAGCTGTACCATAAGGAATAGCTTTTTGGATATCTTTAGTTGGGATACCAGTACCACCGTGTAATACTAATGGTAAACCAGTTGATGCACCGATTTCTTCCATTTCTTTAAATCCTAATTTAGGTTCGCCTTTGTATGGACCATGAACTGAACCTAAAGCAGGTGCTAATGTGTCGATACCAGTTCTTTCAACTAATTCTTGGCATTCTTTTGGATCAGCGTAAATAATACCGCCAACTACGTCATCTTCTTGTCCGCCTACTGTTCCTAATTCAGCTTCTACAGATACGCCATGTTGATGTGCATATTCAACTACTTTTGAAGTAATTTCAATATTTTCTTCAAATGGACTATGTGAAGCGTCAATCATTACTGATGTGAAACCAGCATCGATAGCTTCTTTACATTTGTCAAAGCTTGAACCATGATCTAAATGAATAGCTACTGGTACAGTAATGTTTAAGTCATGCATTAAACCTTCAACCATTTTAACTACTGTGTAGAAGCCACTCATATAACGTGCAGCACCTTCAGATACACCTAAGATAACTGGAGCGTTCTCTTCTTGAGAAGCTTCTAAAATAGCTTGTGTAAATTCTAAGTTATTTAAATTGTATTGACCAACCGCATAACCATTTTCTTTCGCGTCGATTAACATTTCTTTCATTGAAACTAATGGCATGAAAGTTCCTCCTTGTGTGCAAGTGCACGATTTTTAAATCATTATATCAGAAAATTTTTTTAATTGCATGTTTATACCCATTTAAAAAATTAAACTTAAGTTATATAGAGCGTATTAGGCAAAAATATTAATTATTTAGGTAATAGTAGGACATTGCATTAAATGTCATGTTTCATTACAATACTTATGAAATGGAGGATAATCATGTCTAAAATATTACATACTCAACTTATCGGTGTCTTTAACCGTTTAGAAAATCAAGCACTTGATATACAAATGGCCGGTCAGTGTTTAATGCAAGCGATTGGTGGCGAAGGCTATGTCTATGTTAAAGGTTATGGTGATTTAAAATTCTTTGAATCGTTTATTTTAGAGAGCGAAGAAAAACTCAAATCTAGTAAGCAATTATCATCACTTCAGTCTTTTAGTGAGATTGATTCAACTGATCGTGTTTTTCTATTTTCACCATTTTATACGGATGACGTTGCTCAAGATGTCAAAGCGTTAATCGCTAATGACATAGATTTTGTATTAATATGTAATCATCCTAAGGAAGATGATTTTCCTGAGCAATTTATGCATTTCGTTAATTTATCAACGCCACGTCCGATTGTTTATACGGAAGACTATGATAAAATTGTGCAACCTCATACAATGGCATTTAATTATATTTACTATGAGATATATACACAGATGATAGAAATGACGCGTGATTTAGATTTATAACATAACAAAATAGAGGTTGGAACATTAGCCGTTTATGTACAAATCATAAACGTTTTGTTCCAACCTCTTATATTTTATTTATTTTGATGTTTATAAGCTGCTTCTACAAATGCTTTGAAAATAGGTTGTGCTCTATTAGGTCTTGATAAGAATTCTGGGTGGAATTGACAAGCTAGATAGAAATCATTTTCAGGAATTTCTACCATTTCAATCAATCGACCATCTGGGCTAGTACCTGAGAAGACCATACCATTCTCTTCTAATTGTTCTCTAAATTCGTTATTAAATTCATAACGATGACGGTGTCTTTCTTCAATGCTTGTTTCGCCATAAATTCGATGTGCTAACGTACCCTCTTTAATGGCACATGGATATAATCCAAGACGTAACGTACCACCTAAATCTTCGATGTCTTTCTGTTCAGGAAGTAAATCTATAATTGGATACGGTGTATTTGAATCTAATTCTGCTGAATGTGCACCTTCTAAACCTAATACATTACGTGCAAATTCAACCGTTGCTAATTGCATACCTAAACAAATACCGAAGTAAGGTACATTATTTTCACGAGCATATTTTATCGCAGAAATTTTACCTTCACTTGCTCTAAAGCCAAAACCACCTGGCACTAAAATACCATCAACATCGCTTAAGTATTCAGCGACATTTTCATCAGTCACTTCACTTGAATCAATCCATTTTACAACTACATCTTTTTTCAATGGATAACCAGCGTGTTTTAATGATTCAACTACTGATAAATACGCATCTTGCAAGCTGACGTATTTACCTACTAAACCAATAGTAATCGTGCCATCTAATGAATTCACTGTGTCTAATAAGTATTGCCATTCATCTAATTGCGTATCATATTTGGCATCTAAATCTAAACGTCGAATAACAATGTCATCCATGTCTTGAGCGCTTAATTGTAATGGAATTTCATATAAAGAAGATGCATCTCTACACTCAATAACACTTTCTTTTTTAATATCACAGAATAACGCAATTTTATCTTTTAAGTCTTGAGTCATTTCATATTCTGTACGTACAACAATTAAATCTGGTTGAATACCTAAGCCACGTAATTCTTTAACACTGTGTTGTGTTGGTTTAGTCTTCATTTCACCAGCCGCTTTTATGTATGGTAATAATGTACAGTGTACATACATCACATTTTCACGACCAAGGTCACTTCTAATTTGACGAATCGCTTCTATGAACGGTAAAGATTCAATATCTCCAGTTGTCCCACCAATTTCAGTGATAACCACGTCGGCATTTGTACTTTCACCAGCTAATAATAAACGCTCTTTAATTTCATTAGTAATGTGTGGGATAACTTGCACTGTTCCACCTAAATAATCGCCACGACGTTCTTTCTTTAAAACATGTGAGTACACTTTACCAGCTGTCACATTAGAGTATTTATTTAAATTAATATCGATAAAACGTTCATAATGTCCTAAGTCTAAATCAGTTTCAGCGCCATCGTCTGTAACAAATACTTCACCATGTTGATATGGACTCATCGTACCTGGATCAACGTTTAAATATGGGTCGAATTTTTGAATTGTTACTTTAAGACCTCTATCTTTTAATAATCTTCCTAGAGAAGCGGCAGTAATACCTTTACCTAATGACGACACTACTCCACCTGTTACAAAAATAAATTTTGTCATTTCTTGACCTCCTAGTTTATAAAGGGATGCTTCCTTGCTCAACAATTATTTATATTTTTAAGATTTATTAAATAAAAAAATCGCTCCCTCTCACATAACTGTAAGGGGAGCGTATAGAATTTATACACGTGTCCTATTTAAAGGAGCCCAAATAAAATTCTATCATCTTTTTAATAAAAGTCAATCAAAACTAAATTTTAGTTATTAAAATCTTTATCTTCTTCTTCGTCAAGTTCATCTTCGTCATCATCGAGATCTTCGTCGTCTTCTTGAATAACAAGATCAGATTCAGCAATTTCATCTTCTACTTGATCATCTTCACTATCATCTAACGTTTCTTGATCATCTGTTTGAGCTGGAATATCAGTATCATCATCCATCTCATCTTCGCCTAATAATTTAAGGTTTTTATCTTCTTCATCTTCGTCATCAAGAATATCAAACTTTTGGATAGTTGGTGCGATTTTTTCTTCAATATCATCAACTGAATACCAATCACGTAATCCCCATTGGTTCTCTCCAACATTTAAAAAACGTCCATCAGTATTTAAGTCTGTGTAGAATTGAACCACACGGTTTTCAATTTCTTCGTATTCATAATGACCAAGGTTTCTAAATTCATCGATAATATCGTATAAATTCATAGTAGTGCCTTTATCATTTAATAAAGTATAAGCCATGTCGATAAATGATTTCTCATCGACCATTTCTTTAGTATAATCTTGGATCTTCATTATATTTATACTTCCTTTCAAAGGATTTTCTTAATATATCGCTAAATTTCATTAATTAATAATAACAAAGATAAATTATAAAGGACAATAGGTGATTTCGCAATTGCTATTACATTAGTAATTTAGATATTTTTCGAAAATAATTAAATCATCTGATTGATCAATTTCTACAAATCCACTATTAATGCATAATGATTTAAGTTCATTATTTTCACCAAATAACGTAATTCTTAATGTGTTGACTTGTTTAAAATGTTTACGTACATAGGTTGCTAATTGTCTTAATGCACTTTCAGCGATACCTTCTTTTCGTTGTTCTTTATAAACTTCAATTGCTGCTATATTAACTTTATTGCTATGTTGTTCAAGTGCTATAAAGCCTACTTTGTTATTGTCTTTTAACAAATCTACAATATTGTATGATGCAATACTAGAAGGCGAATTCTCAACTAATTGCAATGAAGATACGTGCTTTAAGTCTAAATCTAAATAGTATAAGCGTTCTTTACCTATCGGTCCTTCTTCTTTTGTAGCTGCATGCATAAAACCTGCACGTTCATATACATTCCAGGCACCTTTATTTTCAGCATCTACTACTAAATATAGATGATTGAATGTTGGAAAGACTTCTTGTACATATTGTGGTAAATGCATCATCATCGTAGTGCCATAGCCATTCCCTTGAAACTTCTCATTAATAGATAATGATCTTACATAAACGACATTTTCAGGTGTATCATAGCCTTCATGTTGATAATATTGATGTAGTACAAAGAACCCTACTACGTCCCCCTCTTCATTAATTGCAATATTAGCAATTCTATCCTCATCATTAAGTGCTTCCTCTAAAACAGATTTAGGTAATGAAGAATAGATTTGTTGACGCTCACTTAATTGAAAATTTAAAACATCTTGTCTATATTGTTCTTCAAATTCTTGAATAGTAATATTATCATATTGTTGTTTTACAGTCATAAAAGTTATCCCCTATACTTTTAAAGTTATTTAGTTAATATTATAATTGTTTTTTTACACTTATCAAATTATAATTCACTCATAATTAATCTTGCGTGAAAAATTTTCTGCTTTTTAAAATTAATCTATTGTAATTCAATCAATTTCCTTTACTATAAATATGACATATAAAATCTAGAGGTGAATAAGAATGAAAGTCGGTATTGACGCGGGAGGCACTTTAATCAAAATCGTGCAAGAATCTAAAAATGAACGTACGTACCATACTGAATTAACGACTGATATACATAAAGTAATTCAATGGTTGAATGAAGATTCTTTTGAATCTATCAGCTTAACAGGAGGAAATGCAGGCGTTATTGCTGAAAATCTTAACACAACCACTCAAACATTTGTTGAATTTGATGCTTCATCGAAAGGTTTAAGTATATTACTTAAAGAGCAAGGACATGACATTACTGAATATATCTTTGCAAATGTAGGGACAGGCACTTCTTTACACTTCTTTGATGGTGAGCAACAACGTCGTGTCGGAGGGATTGGCACTGGTGGCGGCATGATTCAAGGACTTGGTTTCCTACTCACACAAATTTCAAACTACGAAGACTTAACAAACTTAGCGCAATCTGGTGATAGAGATACCATTGATTTAAAAGTAAAACACATATACAAAGATACTGAACCCCCTATTCCTGGCGAACTAACTGCAGCTAACTTTGGTAATGTACTTCATCATTTAGATGTTGATTTTACACCTGCCAATAAATTAGCATCTGTTGTTGGCGTAGTCGGAGAAGTTATTACGACTATGGCTATTACAGTAGCCCGCGAAAATCACACTGAGAACGTTGTATACATTGGTTCATCTTTCAACAATAACCCGTTACTCCGTGAAGTAATTGAAGATTATACCGTTTTAAGAGGATTCAAACCATTCTGTATTGAAAATGGCGCATTTTCTGGTGCATTAGGTGCTATTTATTTAAGTTAATTACAAACTACCGTTAGCATAAATAGCTAGTTAAGTAGGATTAAGTAACATCTATTTCATAATCTATTACGAACTAAAATAACCTGGAGCATTTCATTGTGAATGCTCCAGGTTTTATTAATCATATGCTTTTAAAAAGTAAGTTCATCGGAAAGTCTTTGAGCTGAAATCACTGTTCCTACAACTCCAGGTTTTAAATCAATAGCTACAGCTTGATCATTGTCACGCAATTTATCAAGCCAGTCACTAAATACACTACCTTCAATTTCAATTAAATCACATTCTTCGAAGTCTTCATCGCGTACTTTACGGGCACGACTTTTCAAGCTCCAAACTGGCATGATATGAGGTTTTTGATGTTTATCGTCACTAATTAAAATGAAGTGTTTCTCTCCTTGACGCGTTAAACCGAATACTTGGTCATCTTTAGCTACATCTTTTACAAATTCTTTAGTACGAATTTTATCAAGTTCAGACATCAATTGATTACTCATATCCACTACGTTGACAAGCGTTCCATTTTCTTCAGATGTTGAATTAATAATCACTTGATCATTTTCATCAAATATATCGTCTAATTCATAGGTTACAAAAGTGTCTATGTCGATTTCAATAACTCGATCATAAGAAATCTCTGAATTCTTCAAATAGCTTTCTGCTTGTTCTTTTTGTGTCCAAACGGCGATATATTCATTATCCTCTACTTGAAGACGTACTAACTTTTTATTCTTACTCGCTACATAAATGACCTCATTGATTAATATATCTCTAAAGTAGTCAGTATTTTTATAAGACATGTTCAACCCTCTATTCCTGTATTTTTATCACTTAAAATACTAAATTAATAACTATTTATCGTCAAATGAATTATACAGGATAGCGAAATATTAAGGGAGCGGGGCAGAAATCTAATGTAATTTCAAAGATTTCGTAGTCCCGCCCCGGCAAGGTTGACTAGGAATGAAGAAAGTGAGGCTCGAACGCATCTTCATTTCAGCCAACTACTGCCATAACTATAGGCTAAACCATTTTTTTATTAATGGCTCACTCTTATTTTTCAAGTTCGGAAATAAATGCTTGTTCTAACTGTTCAACCTCTTCTTTCGAATTAGCATGCCAGATACAACCGAAACGAGAGTTAACTTCATTCTTACCATACCAATCACCGTCATAATAAGAAAGTGGATAAAGTACTCCCTGTTTTACGTATTTTAGAATGGTATTAAAGAACTTTTCATTATCTCCTTTTGAAAAGTAGCTATAAAACTTTTGATAATTTGGATTTAGTTCATCTTGTAGGAGCAACATACTAGTTGAACCATTTTGTCTAAAGTTTAAATCAATTGCAAACACGTCTCCGTGTTCATCTAAAAGTAAATCAAAACCTGCGACACCGAAGAATCCCAATTTTACCCCATTTTCCATAATTTCTCTGCCAGCATCTATCACTTGTTGAGGAACATCATGAACATTTTCATTTCCGGCGTAAAATCCATATTCATTTGTAATTTGGTGAGCCGTACCTAAATATTGAATTCCAAGCTCTTCAGAATATGCATATTGCACACAAAAGTTTTTAACCGCTTCAATTTTTTGTTCAATAATCAAGTTATCCGTTGCATCGCTAGCTTCAAATATTCGCTGTGTAACCTTTTCTAAGTCTTCTTCGTTGTAGCAAATCATCACGCCATAGCCGCCAGCGGTAGGTAAGTCATCTCCTGGTTTAATGACAAATGGAAATGACCAATCTTTAATACGTGCCTTAAAATCATTAATTGAAACAATTTCACGTTCAGGTAAATATTTATGATTTGTCCATTCAGGTATGCGCGCTTTATTATTTAAAGCCACAAATACCTCTTTATCAACAGCGTAACAATCATCAGTTATTACATCTTCACTATGAATATATTGAAAATATATTTTTTTCTTCTCTTTATTAACAATTTGATTAAAGACTTCTTCATATGTTTCTTGGTTATGAAATTTATAAATATGGCTTGGAATTGCTCTTCCCACAATCTCAAATAATTGTTGTAATCTATCAGTAACGCTCGCTTCATGAACAATCATTGGCATTTTATTTGAGATAATCATTTCACGACCTGTTAAAAAGTTCGATTGATGTTCTTCTGGTTTTAACCAAGGATTAGACACGTATGAAGGTCTAGAATTATATACTATTGTCTCATCATATAAATCGCTTAAGGTTAGCGTTGAGTTTTTTGAGTTTTCTGTCATTATTTCGTTTGCCCCTTTATATGAGAATGTTGTTGAACGATCTCATCAAACAATCCCTTATTTTCAATTAATTCCAATCCCATAAGTGCAATGATTTTGGCACCTCGAATTAATGCTTGGTCACCGTGTACACTAGCAGCTGCTTCTCTAAAACGATGCGTATGACCAACTAAATTTCTAGAACCAATCTTCACATGCGGGTGGATGGTAGGTACTATATGACTGACATTACCCGTATCTGTAGAGCCAAAACCAAAATCATCGTGACTCACTTCTTCGCCGACACTTTTCGCATATTTCTCGAAAAGTTCATCAAGCTTAGGCGTTTTTATAAATTCATTAACTCCATTTTGGATTGGTCCAAATTCGTAGTCACAGCCTGTTTGAATTGCTGCACCTCTAGCGATTTGGTTCACTTTTTCCGTTAAAATATCTAACTCTTTACGTGACGTGGCACGCGTATAAAATCTTGCATGTGTAAAGTCGGGGATAATATTGGCTGCTTTACCGCCATCTAAGATAACCCCATGAACTCTTTGGTCTTTTTTAATATGTTGTCTGAGTTGAGCTACGCCATTGAAGTAAGAAATCATAGCATCTAAAGCGTTTAATGCCTCGTCAGCATTTTCAGAAGCATGAGCGCTCTTACCGTAAAATTTAATATCTAAGACATCTACAGCCAACGTGTTAATAGTAGGATATGTTTCGTTACCTGGGTGTATCATTAAGGCTACATCTATGTCATCAATGACACCTGCTTTAACGTAAGAGGCTTTCGCACTCCCATTTTCCCCACCTTCTTCGGCTGGGCATCCAAGCACAACAACCTTGCCTCCAACGTTATCAACCACTTGCTTTAATGCGATGCCAGCCATCACACTCGCCGTTCCAATAATATTATGACCACAGGCATGTCCTAAGCCTGGTAATGCATCGTATTCAGCTAGATAGCCAATAGTAGGCCCTTCTTTCTCCGAACTATACGTTGCAATAAATCCTGTCGCATGGCCAGCTATATCATTTTCAATATCAAAGTCATTTTCTTTTAATTTATCTATTAACGTTCTTGATGCGAAAATTTCTTCGTTCCCTAACTCAGGACGTTCATGTATGCGATGACTAATTTCAACATAATCATACTTTTTATTTTCAATATAATCTAAAATCCCTTGTGTATTGCTCATAAATCATAACTCCCTTTTATACTCAATAATTAACCTTACTTTTCAAAAATTAGGTTGTCTTAGTCATTCGTTAAATTGTTCAAAATTAATTATTACCTATTTTATCGGATTTAAAAGAGGTTGTCATTAAATTTTGTCTTATTTACAAAATTTTCTAACAATAATTTAACTACCCGGTTACTTACCTTCTTATTCGATATTTTAAATTGTGAAAAATTGTAAATAAGTAAAACTCTTGTTACAATCAATTTATTGATTTAGCATAGAGTTAAGAGCTATCTAAGGAGGATGTCTTATGACAAAAATGAACGTTGAAAGTTTTAATTTAGATCATACTAAAGTAGTGGCACCATTTGTACGATTAGCCGGCACAATGGAAGGTTTAAATGGCGATGTTATTAAAAAATACGATATTCGTTTTAAACAACCAAACAAAGAACATATGGAAATGCCAGGATTACATTCACTTGAGCATTTAATGGCTGAAAATATTAGAAATCATACTGACAAAGTAGTTGATTTAAGTCCTATGGGTTGCCAAACAGGTTTCTATGTTTCATTTATTAATCACGATAACTATGATGAAGTATTAGATATTATTGAAAAAACATTAAACGATGTTCTACAAGCTACTGAAGTACCAGCTTGTAATGAAGTTCAATGTGGATGGGCAGCTAGCCATTCTCTAGAAGGTGCAAAAGAAATTGCCCAAGAATTCTTAAATAAACGTAACCAATGGAATGATATCTTTGGTGAAAATAAATAATTCTAACTGGATAAGTAACTTTATTTAAATAAAGTGGAAACTATTCCATAAAAATAACTCGAAGACGATTTCACACTGTAACAATGAAATCATCTTCGAGTTTTTTATTACGTTCTATGTTTGATATGATTCGTTTGAGTCTATCTTAGCTCTACGAGATTATAATTTTTTAATTAGACCCATTAGTACGAATTGCATAGGTAATCTTAAATATAAAGCCCATTTTGGAACTTGTTTATCACCTAATGGTAATTCTTTACGAGCCATATAAATATTAGCTGGGAACACAGCAAGTAGGAATAGATTCATTCCTTTTTTCAACCAGCTAGCAGGACGTTTAACGAGTAACATCGCTCCGAAGAATATTTCAAAAACGCCTGTAACTAGGACTGCTGTTTTTTGTAATGGTAAGTAATCTGGCACAATATTTCTAAATTGGCGTTCATTTGTAAAATGAAGTACGCCGGCTGTACCAAAGCCTAAGCCAAGTAAATATCTCATTAATTTCATTAATGCTCAACTCCCATTTCTTTTAGGTAACTTTTACCGAATTCTGGCAATTCTACGTTGAAATTATCAGCTATGGTAGTCCCAATTGAGCTAAATGTAGTATCTCCTGATAGCTCATGATAATTTTTAACTTTCGGACTAAACATTAGGACAGGAATGTATTCTCTTGTATGATCCGTACCATCTGCAATTGGATCGTTACCATGATCTGCCGTAATGATGACTAAATCATCTTCTTGAAGATTGTCGATTAGTTCTGGTAAACGTTCGTCGAAGTCTTTAATAGCTTGAGCATAACCTTCTTTGTCACGACGATGACCATATAGCGCATCGAAATCTACTAAGTTTAAGAAGCTAATGCCGTTGAAGTCTTTTTTAACCACGTTAATAAGTTGATCCATACCATCCATATTACTTTTAGTACGGATTGCTTCAGTGACACCTTCACCGTCATAAATATCATTAATTTTACCAATGGCAATAACGTCATAATCGTTCTCTTTTAACGTGTTCATAACAGTTTTACCGAATGGTTTTAAAGCATAGTCATGTCTATTAGATGTACGTGTGAAGTTTCCAGGCTCACCGACATATGGTCGAGCAATGACACGTCCAATTAAATATTTAGGGTCTTTCGTTAATTCACGGACCTTTTCGCAAATATCGTAAAGCTCTTCTAGTGGGATGATATCTTCATGCGCCGCAATTTGTAGAACTGGGTCAGCACTAGTGTAGACGATTAAATCTCCAGTTTTCATTTGGTGTTCGCCTAGCTCATCGATAATTGCAGTACCTGAGGCTGGTTTATTTGCAACCACTTTACGGCCTGTCATCTCTTCAATTTCTTGAATTAATTCATCTGGGAAACCGTTTGGATAAACTTTAAATGGTTGCATGATATTTAAGCCCATGATTTCCCAATGTCCAGTCATAGTATCTTTACCCACTGAGGCTTCACTTAATTTGGTATAGAAAGCTCCAGGTTGGTCAACTTTCTTAACTACTGGCAAGTCCTCAATATTACCTAATCCTAAACGTTCTAAATTAGGTAAGTCCTGTTTAAATCCTTCTAATGTGTGTTTTAAAGTATGTGAACCTTCATCATTAAAAGCTGCTGCATCTGGGCCTTCACCAATACCTACTGAGTCCATGACAATTAGATGTACTCTTTTAAATGGTGTAGTCATATTTACCCACTCCTACTCTGTAATTATTTTATGAATTAAAGTCGGTGCTTCGCTATGTTCTTGTATAGTAATGCTTTGGTCAAGTTTATCGATAACATCATCCACGTTTTGACGATTACTATGAATTGTTAGTAAGGGTTCTCCAACTTGAACCGTATCACCAACTTTTTTATGCAACACTATACCTACGCTTAAATCAATTTCGTCTTCTTTTGTTTGGCGTCCAGCGCCTAACATCATAGAGGCAACGCCGATTTCGTTGGCAATTAATTCAGATACGACACCGTTTGATTTTGCTTTATACTCAATTTTATATTGAGCAGTTGGTAATTTATCAGGGTCGTCTACTACTGTTGCATCGCCACCTTGTTGCTCTAAAAAGACTTTAAACTTAGCTAAAGCCGCGCCATCATTTATGGCATTTAATAATAGTTGGCGTGCTTCATCTAATGTTTTAGCTTGCTCAGCAAGTACTACCATTTGTGAACCAAGTGTTAAGACTAATTCACTTAAATCTTCTGGACCTTCACCTTTAAGCGTATCAATAGCCTCTTTTAATTCTAAAGCATTGCCTATAGCGCGACCAAGTGGTTGGCTCATATCTGAAATAATCGCCATTGTATTTCTACCAACATTATTACCAATACTCACCATAGCGTGCGCTAGATTTTCAGCATCTTCTAATGTTTTCATGAAGGCGCCATTACCTGTTTTAACATCTAAAACGATTGCGTCTGCACCAGCAGCGATTTTTTTACTCATAATAGATGAAGCAATTAGTGGAATTGAATTTACTGTGCCAGTAACATCTCTTAAGGCATATAGCTTTTTATCCGCTGGCGTTAAATTTCCAGATTGTCCTATTACAGCTACTTGATTTTCATTAACTAGTTTAACAAATTCATCTTCAGAAATTTCGACATGAAAACCTTTAATAGATTCAAGTTTATCAATCGTACCACCTGTATGGCCTAAACCTCGACCACTCATTTTCGCAACTGGCACGCCAACCGCTGCAACTAATGGTGCTAATACAAGTGTCGTCGTATCGCCTACACCACCAGTTGAATGTTTATCTACTTTAATCCCATTAATAAGTGATAAATCAATAACGTCGCCTGAATTTACCATAGCCATTGTCAAATTAGCACGTTCTTCATCATTCATATCTTGGAAATATATCGCCATTGCTAGACTAGATGCTTGATAATCTGGAATGTCTCCCTTGGTATAACCATTAATGAAAAATTCAATTTCTTCTTGTGTGAGTGCTTTACCGTCGCGTTTCTTTTCAATAATATCTACCATTCTCATAACTCTGAACCCCTTTCGATTTAAAAGTTATTTCAACTGCTGTGTGGTAAGGTTAATAATCGGAGTTAGATTCTAAACCTTGAATAATTTGTACGCCAGCGCTAGCACCGATACGTGTGGCACCCGCTTCAATCATTTTATTAAAATCTTCAAGATTACGGACTCCTCCAGATGCTTTAACTTCTAGATCATTCCCCACTGTATCTTTCATTAATTTCACATCTTCTGGCGTAGCTCCCCCACCAGCAAATCCAGTAGATGTCTTCACGAAGTCAGCTCCTGTTTCTTTTGCAAGTTCACAAGCTTTTACTTTTTCTTCGTCAGTAAGTAAGACTGTTTCGATAATTACTTTTACAGTTTTACCGTTAGCAGCGCCTACTACACCTTCGATATCTTTTTGTACGTCTTCGTATCTTCCATCCTTAAGCGCACCTACATTGATTACCATGTCTATTTCAGAAGCACCATTCTTAATAGCGTCTTCAGTTTCAAACATTTTAACTTCAGTAGTTGTTGCCCCTAATGGAAATCCAATAACAGTACATACTAATACATCTGAATCTTTTAATTCTTTGGCAGCATAATTTACATGCGTCGGATTAACACAAACCGATTTAAAACCGTATTCCTTAGCCTCATCAACAATTTTAGTAATTTGTTCGCGTGTAGACTCAGGCTTTAATAATGTGTGATCAATAAATTTTGCGTAATTCATTATAGTGTCCTCCAATGTGTTGTTTAAATGAAATAATATTCAACTTTAAACTATTTTATATTTAATTTTAATATAGCCCGTTCACTTATATAGTACAAAAATTCGCAAAAAAGTTAAACAAATGTTATCTTAATTTTAAATATGAATGTTAAGGAGAAGATTTTTATGACAAATGGCACACCTCATATTCAACCTAATGGGACAAAAATTGCAAAAACAGTTCTAATGCCTGGAGATCCATTACGTGCTAAGTATATTGCCGAAAACTTTTTAGAAAATGTTGAACAGTTTAATGAAGTTCGAAATATGTTTGGTTACACTGGGACATATAAAGGTAAAGAAATTTCAGTAATGGGTTCAGGTATGGGTATTCCAAGTATTGGAATCTATTCATATGAACTATATAATTTCTTTGATGTGGACACAATTATCCGTGTAGGTTCATGTGGCGCATTACAAGAAGATGTTAATTTATATGATGTAATTATTGCTCAAGCCGCTTCAACTAACTCAAATTATGTGGATCAATTTAATATTCCAGGTCATTTTGCACCTATCGCTGATTTTGAGTTAATTACTAAAGCTAAAAAAGTAGCAGATGAAATTGGTGCAGTCAGTCACGTGGGTAATGTGTTATCTTCAGATACTTTCTATAATGCTGATGCAACATTTAATGATAGTTGGCATAAAATGGGTATCTTAGGTATTGAAATGGAATCAGCTGGTTTATATCTAAATGCGCTTAATGCAGGCAAAAAAGCACTAGGCGTATTTACAGTAAGTGATCACATTTTAAGAGATGAAGCAACATCTGCCGAAGAACGTCAAACTTCTTTCACTCAAATGATGGAAATTGCTTTAGAAATTGCTGATTAAAGTCATCGTTAAATAAAAGAGATATTAAAAAAGGTCGGACAAAATTTTGTCCGACCATCTTATTAGTTTAATTTAATGATGTTTATTAAATTATACTAAAATGTCTTATTTCCAAAAGTATTTTAATGTAAAAGTACATGTATATAACGTCGTATTGTTGGCGAGACTCCTGAGGGAATAGGATGAGCGTCGAGACCGTGGCTCGACTTGGCAATAGTTGTCTGAAATGAAGATGCGTTCGATTCTCACTTTCTTCATTTCTAGTCAACCTTGCCGGGGCAGGACTACGAAACCTTAGAAATTGCATTAGATTTCTATCCCGCTCCCCCTAGAAAATGTGAGCCAAACAATACGAAGTATTGATAAAAAAGAGATTGGGGTTTATGTCCCAATCTCTTTCTATATAGCTAGCTGTTATTATACTAAATATGATTTAAGCATCCAGTTATGTTTATCTACTGATGTTTGCATACCGATGAACATATCTTCAGATACATCATCTTTAGCGTCACCAGCTACTTCAATAGCAGTTTCTAATTGTTTAGAAATATTTGTTAGATCTTTTGAAAATTCTTCAACCATTTGTTCAGCAGTATAATTTTTACCTGCTTCTTCCACGATAGAAATATCTAAACTTTCTTTTAAAGTACCCACTGGGTTACCACCAATTGCTAAAATACGTTCAGCTAAATCATCAATATATTGGCTAGCTTCATTGTATAATTCTTCAAATTTTTCGTGTAATGAGAAGAAATTAGGGCCTTTAACGTACCAATGGAAATTGTGTAATTTTGTAAATGCTACTGTCCAGTTTGCAACTTGTTGGTTTAATTCTTTTACTACATCTTGTTGAGTCATATGATTCGCTCCTTTAAAATGATTTATTTCTCTTATCTATATTATTCATTATTTTATAATTATTATAAACTGTAAACAGAAAAACCACTTTTTTATTTATAATTATTATAATCTAATTATTAGAGATTAACGTTAAAAAAACAGTCTTTACAACGTAGATAATTAGAAATTGTTTTCAATAAAGTCTTTTTTATTATCAATTAATAACGTTTAAGTTATCAACTACCGAATGATTTTATCAATTATCGTCGCTCATCATCAATAAAGAATGATTTTTCGTATTCATTAGGCTGGTGCCAATGCGTTTTCCACATTCTATTACGATTGTCAGCAAATAAATTGTAAAAGAAGTCTCTAATTGGACGTGGCACAATTTTAATTAACATGCCTAACCATTTATAATTTGGTAGCGTATTAATCAATGTAGCTATTGCCGTTGATTTATATTCTAAATTGTTCCCTTTTTGTAAGATGACGCTATTTTTATTTTTGGCTTCTGGATACTGTTTGAAGAAGTTTTGCGCAGTTTGTCCTTTCAACGTCGCAATTTCATAACTTTTTGGTAATCCATGTTGAATCAACCAAATACAACAGTTATAACAATACACACAATTTCCGTCATAATAGATAATTGGCATTCAATGTCACCTTCCTATATATTTCTTGTATATACGTTATATTCCTTTTAACCTATTCTTCTAAACACAAAAGCACTATCAAAAGTCACAATACTATGACTTTTGATAGTGCTTGATACATTCATTAATCATGATTTACTTTTACAATACGTGTATATTTTAAGAATTGCTCTGAATATTTAACTTTAAGCTCTTCAAGACTATCATATGTTACGCCTATGATATGCCAGTTAGGATTAAAATGATAATAAGAATCTTTTTCGCGTGACCATTTAACCATATTGTCTTCCTTATTATATCTTGGCAATGTAACTTCATATCCTTCTAAAACGTTAATATAAGTTTGGAAAATATCTGGATCAATTCTATTGAAGTTGTCGATCACTAAATAACTTTTATCATTTTTAGGCATTAATTGTGTAATGAACCCCTCACGGTAGTATAGCGCACCAGTCTCATTTGGTAAGTATTTACCATATAACATATCTTCTGAAAAATCAGGATGACCTGTAGTAATGACAGGATTAGCATTAGTTTTTTGTAATAAATTACTTGCTGCTTTTAATCCTTCTTCTCGCTTATCCACTACTAATAAAATAAAAGGCTTAATGGTTTCATCATTGTCTTGTGAAGCAAGTTCGGATTTATTAATTGTTTCAAATGGAGATTTAACGCCATCATTTTCACTCATATCAAGAATTGCATCATATTGAGTTTGACTCAAACTAGCAATGGCTTGCTTAGCATTTTCTTGTAAAAAATATAAATTTTTCAGTTTAGGATGTTTATTTAATGCCCCTAATGTGACAGGAGTAATGTCTTTATCGTAGTAAATTTCAATTGCAGTACTATTTGTACGTCCAGCAACTGGTGGTTTTTCATGTATATGACGTGAGACTTCTCCAATACCTACAACTGATTGCTCATTATTTTTATTATAGAAAATAAGATTATCGCCCACTTCTAATTGATTATAGAAATGGTAGCCATTACGTTTAATACCATTATAAGTATGTGTGTAAATAGTGTAATATTCCTTAGGCTCAAAATCCTCACTTTCAGATAAGAAGAAGTAACGTGGAAGTTTTTTCTCGCCTTTACCTAAAGCGACGATAAGTTCGAATTCTTCATGAGTAAGTTGATTGATTAGCGTTTCACGCATATTATTCATACGAAAATCTAATACTTCACTTCTCTTTAGGTAATCAGTTGTTAATGGTTTTAATAGTTCATTAAATTTAAATTCAACTCTAATTTTATTTTGTGCACCAGTTTGCACACTCGTAATTTCCCCAATACCTAATAATCCGGTATCTGTTTGGACTTGATAAAATATAACTTGATCGCCGGTTTTAGCTTTTTTAAAAGCGCGAAAGCCTTGAGTAGGATTAAACTGGGCTCCTGATTCAAATAATGTAGTTTGTCCTACTAAAGGTTCGTTGTGGTTCCATCTTGTATAACCACAGTTGAGCCAAAAGTAATTCACTTCTTCTACCATAGTAAATCTCCTTTTAATTTCTTAATTAAAGACTAATTCGTGTATGTATAATGAGGTTAGACTAACAGATTTAGATTTGAGCAAAGCGAGTGAAGACCATATTTACTCTCATAGTTTTCTCAATGTAGGTAAATATCTTAAAACGTTATCTACTTAGTCCACCTGAAATTTAATAAGTTATGCTTTAAATGTTAACATATCAATGCTAGATTAGCTTTTATTTTTCTATTTATTCTATCATATTTTTAAGATACTTTTATTCATAAATTTTAATAATTTCGTCGTTTCAGTTTTCATAAAAAAATAGAACAAGTCTTTATAATTCACTTTAGTTCTAAGCTAATTATGAACACTTGTTCTAAATATTATTGATGAGAGACTAATAAACTTCCTAACAAAGGCATTAAATTAATCATAATTCCTCCAAGTTTAAGTAGCCCACTTATCTCTTTGTCTTTAAAAGTAATAATGGCACTTATCATACCAATAATTGAAACCAATCGCGGGATAAATGGCGTGGGGTATTGAGGCATATTGAAGAAAATGCCCGCCCCAGCAATCACACCACAAACTAAAGAAATATATAGAAATTGCTTCATTTGTGACACTCCTAAACTATCTTGTTACTAAACTTCTATTTTTATTACTTTCTCTTAGATGTAACTAATAATTAAGGTAAAATTTCCTTCGAACACACTATTTAAATCTTCAGATGTTAAAATAAAATTCGATCCTTTTTCAATTTCGAAAATTTCGCCATCAGTAATAATATGACCTTCCCCTTCTAAAACGGAGACCAAGCAAAACTCTCTAGGTTTCATGTAATTTAACGTTCCATCTATTTCCCACTTAACCATAGTAAAAAAGTCATTTGATACGATATGGCTACATTTATGATTTTCAATAATTTCATTTTCAGGACTTATATTAGGTATGTCCGCTGTAAACTGAATTACATCTAGTGCCTTATCAATATCAAGCGCAGGGTTATCACGACGTTGACGGTCGTAATCATATAATCTATAGGATATATCTGAGGACTGCATCGTTTCATACACCATTACACCAGCACCAATTGAATGAACCGTCCCTGCTGGAACAAAATAAAATTCACCTGGTTTCACTTTAATCGTTCTTACTGATTGCAATAAATGATCTTGGTCTAGTTGTTGTTGCAAGTCTTCTCTACTATCGATAGACGTTCCCATAATAATTTCAGCATCTTCTTGTGCATCGGTAATATACCAACATTCTGACTTACCATATTGGCCACTTTCATATTCATATGCATAAGAATCATCTGGATGAACATGAATGGATAATGGTTCATTTGCATCTACTATTTTGCATAACAAAGGAAAATCTTTGCTCGGAAAATCGCCAAACAATTCTCTATGATCTTGCCACACTTGGTCGAGTGTTTGGCCGGCATATGTCCCATTTGTAATGACATTTCTTCCATTAGGGTGCGCTGATATCCCCCAACATTCTCCAGTATGTTGGCTTGGTATATCATAATTAAATCGAGTTAATTTGTTACCGCCCCAAATTTTTTCATGAAAAATAGGCTTTAAAAATAACGGCATAGTTGCACCCCCTGAAACCGGTTATAGCTTTATTCTTTATTTTTAAAGTTTATTTAAATTTTCAACTTAAGTATGTATATTAAATAACGTTACTTTCTGACTTGTCCTTTGAATACTGATAAGTCGTCTTTTAGCTCTAAAAAAATATAAGATTTATTCATTAATAAAATTTCTTATAACATTATTATATCAATTTTTATATCTCATTAATAGAAACTATTACTATAATAACAAGAAAGCGGAACAGAAATCTAATATGAGTTCGTAGATTTCATTGTTCCGCCTTGGCATATGCCATAGAATTTATTAATTTATTCAAAACGTGATAGTGCGTCTTGAACCGTATATTCACCCGCTACAACTTGGAATTCTTGATTGTGATATTTATCTTTAGTAGTTACAACTTGTTTTAAGACACTAGCAACATCTTCTCTTGGAATAGATCCTCTACCTTCGAAATAAAGATCCGCTTCAATTTTTCCTGTGCCTTCTTCATCTTGTAACATGCCTGGGTGTACAATTGTATATGTTAGATTTGATTCTCTTAAATGATTATCGGCATAATGTTTTGCGATAGTATAAGGTTTTAAATCACCACTTGGATCAAACGCTTCACGTCTTGAATCGTAAGTTGATACCATAACAAAGTGATTTACATTGGCTTTTTTACTTGCTTCAATTGCTTTTACCGCGCCATCTAAATCAACGATAATTGTTTTATCAGCACCAGTACTACCGCCAGAACCTACTGAAAAGATAACTTTATCGAAGCCTTTAAATTTTTTAGTTAAGTCTTCAATTCCATCAGTTTCAACATCGATTAAAGTTGCTTTAACATCTTGACCTTTTAACTGTTCTACTTGTTCTTCCTTGCGTACGCCTGCAGTAAAATCGACGTTATCTGCTTTTAATTGTTGAACTAATTTAGAACCTACGCCACCATTAGCGCCTATTACTAAAATACTCATAAATTAACGACCTCCTCATTTTTATCCTAAAGGTTACATACCACATTTAAATTCCCTTAAACTTAGCTATCTCTTTGACATACCTTAAAAGTTACTATATATTAATATATGAAAATATATTCATATATTAATGAGAGGGAATTATTATGAAAAGTCATTTTTCCGAAGAAATAGAAGATCAAACATTAATACATGTAACTGAAATTTTTAAAGCATTAAGTGATTATAATAGATTAAGAATTGTGGAATTGTTACAAGATGGCGACGCAAGTGTGGGTCACATTACGTATTCTCTAAATTTAACTCAGTCAAATGTCTCTCATCAGCTTAAGATATTAAAACAAGCACAAATTGTTAAGGCTTCAAGACAAGGTCAATCTATGATTTATTCCATTGATGACACTCACATTTCTAATCTATTTAAACAAGCTATTTCACATGCTACACATCTAAGAGGTGAACATTAATATGACTAATCATTCACATTCACACGCACATCATCATGTGCATACGAATAATAAAGAAACATTAGTCATTTCTTTTGCGATTATCGGTTTATTTATGATTGTCGAAATTATTGGAGGCTTTATTGCTAATAGCTTAGCCCTATTATCTGACGGTCTTCACATGTTTAGCGATACCGTTTCACTTGGCGTCGCGTTAATTGCTTTCGTGTATGCTGAAAGAAATGCGACGACTACTAAAACATTTGGTTATAAACGCTTTGAAGTGCTAGCAGCCCTCTTCAACGGGGTCACATTATTTGTTATTAGCATCATTATTATTATTGAAGCCATTAAACGATTCTTTGTTCCGTCTGAAGTACAATCTACTGAAATGTTTATTATTAGCGTTATCGGATTAGTAGTTAATATTATCGTTGCTTTAATAATGTTTAGAGGCGGAGATACCTCTCATAATTTAAATATGCGTGGTGCTTTTATCCATGTCCTCGGCGATTTATTAGGTTCTGTGGGCGCTATTATTGCTGCATTGTTAATTTGGGGATTCAATTTCACTATAGCCGATCCAATTGCTAGCATACTAGTCTCTTTATTAATTTTGAAAAGTGCTTATGGTATCACCATGTCATCTTTAAATATTTTAATGGAAGGTACACCGGCAGACATCGATTTGGACAAAATTATAAATGCGATTATGAATCATAAAGAAATTCAAAATGTGCATGATTATCATGTTTGGACTATTTCTAATGACATGAATGCACTAAGTTGTCATGCGGTCGTTAGCCCATCACTCACTGTTGATAAATGCGAACAAGTTTTAGAATCTATTGAACATGATCTGCTACATTTAAATATTCAACATATGACAATCCAACTTGAAACACCTAAGCATAATCATGATGAATCCATTTTATGTTCAGGCGTTCACCATCATCATGTCGACCATCACCATCATTAATATTAAAAGCCGATTGGAGTTAAGTATGCTCCAATCGGCTTTACCTATATTATAAGAAATTATCAAAAATAAATTGTTTTGCTGGTACTTGCTTTTCTTCAAACCCTTGAAGATATTCTTCATTGTCATACGGAAGTTTAACTCTTTCTACTGAGCAACCATTTTCAGTGATAGTGACTATGCCATACACTGCATTAGCCCCGTTATTAAGCCCTACAGCTCCTGGATTAAAATAAATTGTTTCATTGTCATCGTATAAATGGAGTTGATGGTTATGTCCGAAAGCAATTAAATCCGCTTCTTTGTCTTTAAATAAGTCAATTATCTCTTCTTTACTATTGCTAGCAATTGGACTGAACGGTTGATCTTCAATTCCACTATCTAATTTATTATTTTCAATTTCATAATGGATAAATAATATTTTTTTACCGCAGATTGTTTTTTCAATATATCTAGGAAGAAGATTAATTTGATCATAATAGTCTTCGTCCATATGACTTTCAATCCATTGGTGATGCTCATAGAACTTATCTTTTAAATCTTCAGGATAAGGAGTGTCACTTACGAGTGACATGACCGCTTCATCATGATTTCCAGCAATAATTTCCATATCATCACGATCAAAAATTAAATCTAATACTTTGTTTGTTTCATGACCGATTCCAATATTGTCCCCTAAGTTATAAATCTTATCGATATCTTCTCTATTATCAATATCGTCTAAAACGGTTTGTAACGCATCAAAATTACCATGTACATCTGTTATAATCGCAAATTTCATGATGATGCCTCCTTTCAAATTTTAATCATTAGCATATTTTAACACTTAATTCACCAATATGTTAGATATTGTTTTAAAAAAATCATAAATTTTGATATTGTATTTATATTACAGAAAAGGAGTGCTTATCTTTGTTCAAATATCATAGTTCGGCATTAAAAAATGCTATGCCGCAAATTTTAAAGACTATTCTTTTTAGTATAGTAAGCTTTATAGTCGTATTTGCGGTTTTTGTTGTTGCTAGAACAATCTTTATGCAGTACTTTATGCAAATGCAACTAGCAGCGCAATTACAACAGTCACCAGGTTCATACTTATTTATAATGATATTAGCTCTACTCATAGGGTTATTATTCTTCATATTTGCAGGTTACCAATTACTTGCTGGCGCAATTAACGTTATCGCTAAAGCTGTTAAAAAAGAAAAAGTTCAATTTACTGATTTATTTTTCGCCTTTAAAAAAGGTAAATATGGCAAAAGCATTATTTTAGCGCTTATTTCAATAGTAATCTTTGTAATTATGTACTTGCTTATTATGGCTTTAAACTACTTATTTAACCTTGCACTTACGCCATTATTTACTTCTGTTCAATCAGCAGTAAGTTCATCAGATAATGCTATCGCTATCTTATTAACAGTGCAAATTATTCTGGTAGTTATTATGGGCTTAATCACATCATTAGTATCTTGGTTCTTCTTTATATTAATGATTAATTATACAGTATCATTAGCTCAAGATGGCCATTCAAAAGCGTTAGATCATTTCAAAGATGGTTTCAAAGGTATCAAAAATGGACATAAAACGTGGTTAAAATTCTTTATTGCAGTAATCTTGCTTAATTTAATCATTATCCTTATTACTCAACCACTTGGTACATTAATTTCAGTGGCAACTGGTAATATGTCTCAAAAAGTTGCGCAAGTCATCTTATATGTCGCTCAAATTGTTATCGTTATTTTACGCTTCATTCTATACTATATTATTATAATGGGTATCGTTTATTACTTCGTAAAACGTGGTGAAAAGTTAAATCCAACTTCTAAAACTAAGAAAAAAGGCAAAAAAGCTAAACACGATGTAGAAGAAAATAAAGATACACTAACTAATAACGAAGCAAACAATCGTACTACTAAAACGTCATCTAGCGTTAAAGATGATGTTCACACTAAAGCAAGTGATGCAACTGATAAAGCAAAACATTATTCTGATGATGTTAAAAATCAAGTTGATAATCATATGAATAAAGATAAATAGAATATAAAAGATTAGCTTAAACGAATATCCCTCAAATGATAACTTAAAAGATCATTTGAGGGATATTTTTAATTTGCTTTTAGGTACAATTAGTTCGGACTAGTTATTTCAAAAATTTATCTTCTAAATACAATGCTGCCCCGTCTTCTTCATTAGTAAACTGTGTGGCTTCATCTGTAATAGCTTTAATTTCCGGTCTAGCATTACTCATTGCTACACTATAACCACCAAAGGCAAACATTGCTCTATCATTGTCACTATCGCCAATGACAAGTGTCTCCTCTTGTTTAATTCCAAAGTGATCAATCATTTCTTTAATACCTGTGCCCTTATCAGTGTTATACGCCATTGTTTCAGCATTGAATCGTGACGAGTTTGATACACTAATATTTAATAACACTTGATTTTGAATTAGTTCATCTCTAAAGTTAGTAATCTTCTCTAAATTAGTAGTAAATAAGTAGATTTTAGCATAGTCATCTTCAGGAATGTCGTCTCGCCAATCAATCTTCCCTGCCATAGCATCTAAACGTGATTTCCATTCACTCTCACTAACATTATTCGGAGGTGTTGCTCCTTGTATCATATTATCCATCCATGGGTGGTCTTCTTTTAGTGAAATTCTAGTTTTATCAAATGGGAATACTTCATAATAAATTTCTTGTTGTTGAGCTAAAGATACAATGCGCTTCACACTTTCTGTAGTTAAACTATGTTTAAATAGATTGTTATCATTAATTTCTCCGCTTGTACCGTTAGAACTTATAATTCCATCAACTTCGAAATTTTCAGGAACTAAGTTATGGATTTCAGAATATGAGCGTCCTGTAGCGAGAAATACTTTATATCCTTTTTCTCTTAATTGATCAATGACAGATTTAGTTTTATTAGATGCTTTATTATCTTCATGCAAGATTGTACCATCCATATCTAAAAATATTGCTTTTATATGTTCTAATGTCATCTTTGTCTTCTCCTTTACTTATCTTTCTTAAAATTGTGGCACTATTTGACTAAAAGTGCAATTACAATATTATTTTAAAATAAACTAATTTTTCTAAAACCAAAATAGGTGCAACACTAAAGACTATATTTAACACTCACTTATTAATTTAGATAAAAAAAGCCTAGAGCATTGATTAAATGCCCTAGACCTTTAGTTAAAACAATATTATTCAACTGTAACAGATTTAGCTAAGTTACGTGGTTTATCTACGTCTAAGCCTCTGTGTAATGCTGCATAGTAGGCAATTAATTGCATAGTAACTACTGAAACTAATGGTGTTAATAATTCATGAACGTGAGGGATAACGTAAGTGTCTCCTTCTTTCTCTAAACCTTCCATAGAGATGATACATGGGTTAGCACCACGAGCTACTACTTCTTTAACGTTACCACGAATTGATAAGTTCACATTTTCTTGTGTAGATAATGCAATGACAGGTGTTTGGTCTTCAATTAAAGCAATTGTACCGTGTTTTAATTCGCCACCTGCAAAGCCTTCAGCTTGAATATATGAAATTTCTTTAAGTTTCAATGAACCTTCTAAACTTACGTTATAGTCCATTGTACGTCCGATAAAGAATGCATTGCGTGTAGTTTCTAAGAAATCTTTAGCAATTTGTTCCATTTTAGGCGTATCATCAACGATTGTTTCAATCGCTGTAGTAACTTTAGCTAATTCTCTAAGTAGGTCGATATCATTATCGCGACCATGCGCTTGAGCAACTACTTGAGATAAGATAGATAATACAGCAATTTGAGCAGTATATGCTTTAGTAGAAGCAACTGCGATTTCTGGACCAGCATGTAATAGTAATGTGTGATCCGCTTCACGTGATAATGTTGAACCTGCTACGTTTGTCACTGTTAATGATTTGTGACCTAATTTGTTTGTTTCAACTAATACAGCACGGCTATCTGCTGTTTCACCTGATTGTGAAATATAGATGAATAATGGTTTTTCAGATAATAAAGGCATGTTATATACGAATTCTGAAGCTACATGTACTTCAGTAGGTACGCCAGCCCATTTTTCAAGGTATTCTTTACCAACTAATCCAGCATGGTAACTTGTACCTGCAGCAATGATGTAAATACGGTCTGCTGCAGCTACATCTTTAACGATTTCTGGATCAATTTTTAAATCACCATTATCATCTTCATATTCTTGGATAATACGACGCATTACTGCTGGTTGTTCGTTAATTTCTTTTAACATGTAATGATCATAAATACCTTTTTCAGCATCTGATGCATCAATTTGTGCAGTATATGTGTCACGATCTTGAACATTTCCTTCTTGATCTTTAATCGTAACGCTATCTTTTTTAACAATTACAATTTCATGGTCATGAATTTCTTTGTATTTATTAGTTACTTTAATCATTGCTAAAGCATCTGATGCGATAACATTGAAGCCTTCGCCTACACCAACTAATAATGGTGATTTATTTTTAGCAACATAAATAATATCGTTGTCTTGATTGTCTAGTAATCCTAAAGCGTATGAACCATGTAATAATGATACTACTTTAGTAAACGCTTCTTCAGTTTCTAAACCTTTATTTGAAAAGTGTTCAACCAATTGAACGATAACTTCAGTGTCTGTTTCAGATTGGAATGTTACATCTGATAAATATTCATTTTTTAACTCTTCGTAGTTTTCGATAACACCATTATGAACTAATGTAAAACGTTCATTAGTTGATTGGTGTGGATGAGAGTTGACTGTACTTGGCACACCGTGTGTTGCCCAACGAGTGTGACCGATACCAACGTGTCCATCAGTATCGTTATTGTCTGCAACGCCTCTTAATTCAGCAATACGGCCTTTTTCTTTAAATACTGTAGTACCTTCATCGTTTGCTACAGCAATACCAGCAGAGTCATAACCTCTGTATTCTAATTTTTCTAAACCTGACAATAATAATTCTTTGGCATTATCATACCCAATATATCCTACAATTCCGCACATAAAATTTCCCTCCATATTTAATGGCTATAATAATTTTATCTGTTATATAAAATTATTATTTTACTTGATAAGAGATTCTAGAGTTGTTTAATAAAATTTAGTTATACTTTAATTTAAATCTCTAACTTCCTTACCCTATTTAACCATTTTTAATTCTATAAAATTTATTTATTATAGGCATTCTTATTATTTTTGTGCATTTAGTCACCTAAATGTTTTAATTAATAAGCTTACGAATGTGCCTTCATCCGGAATAGCACCCGCCGATATATTCGATGACTATTCTCCTCGTCTGCAATTTAAATGGATAATCTATAAGAATTCTCATATTTAATCCTTAATGATTGATACACCAATTAATTGCCCTGGCGCTTTAGTTATTTATTTATTTTTCCTCCTTTCAATATTATTTATTTTACACTTTTCAAACAAACGAATGCAAATACTTTCACATTTATTTTATATTTTTTTAAACAATATGCGGTATATAACTATATTAAATGATTAACTGATTGAAATTATTATATTTTTTGAAAACCAAAAAGTAAATTTAGTTTATATGTAAGCGTTTTTATATAATAAAAATAGAAGTCGTCCTGATAAAAATGGAGAAAATAAAGCTCGAACGCACAATCATTTCAGACGACTATAGCCAAAAATAAAGGCTGAGTCATTTATATATAAACGACTCAGCCTTCTCTATTTCTAAATAATTATTCTAATCCCATTTTTTCCTCGACTACATTAGCAATACGTTGAGCGAAATCTTGTGCTTTTTCATCTGTAGCTGCTTCCACCATTACACGTACTAATGGTTCTGTTCCTGAAGGTCTAACTAAAATTCTTCCTTCACCATTCATTTCTGTTTCAACTTCATTCATCACTTGTTTAACATCTTCATTCTCTTCAACGTGATGTTTGTCAGTAACTTTAACATTAATTAATGATTGAGGATATTTTTTCATTTGTGCTGCTAATTCACTTAAAGGTTTACCAGTCATTTTAATTACTGCAGCAAGTTGCACGCCAGTTAGCAAACCATCGCCTGTTGTATTATAATCCATCATTACAATATGGCCTGATTGTTCGCCACCTAAATTGTAATTTCCACGACGCATTTCTTCTACAACATATCTGTCGCCAACTTTAGTTTTGTTAGATTTAATACCTTCATTTTCAAGAGCTTTATAGAAACCTAAGTTACTCATTACGGTAGATACAATCATATCATTATTTAATTCATGATTTTTATGCATTTCTCGACCAATAACGAACATGATTTGGTCACCATCAATAATATTTCCTTTTTCATCAACGGCGATTAAGCGATCCCCATCTCCGTCAAAGGCTAAACCAAAGTCGCTTTCAGTTTCTAATACTTTTTCAGCTAATAATTCAGGGTGTGTTGAGCCACAATTATCATTAATATTATAGCCGTCAGGGCTGCAACCTATAGTTTCTGTGTCAGCTTCTAAATCGCCAAATAAGAATGGAGCTAGTGCTGATGTTGAGCCGTTTGCACCATCTAATGTAATTTTTAAGCCTTCTAAATCTACATCAATTGTAGACTTTAAGTAACTTAGGTATTTTTGAGCACCTTCATAATAGTCTGAGAAGTGTGCAATTTCTTTACCTTCTGGTCGAGGTAAATCTGGGTTCTCTTGATCAAGTAATGCTTCAATTTCATTTTCTTGATCATCTGATAATTTAAAACCATCTCCACCAAAGAATTTAATACCATTGTCTGCGACTGGGTTATGTGAAGCTGAAATCATCACGCCTAATTCAGCGCCCATTTCACGAGTTAAATACGCTACTCCTGGAGTAGAAATAATACCCAAACGCATAACCTCTGCACCAATTGAAGCTAAGCCAGCGATTAAAGCTGATTCTAACATTTCGCCTGAAACACGTGTATCTCTACCTACTAAAACTCTAGGTCTTTGTTCTCCTTTATTATGCGCTAATACGTAACCGCCATAACGACCTAGTTTAAATGCTAATTCAGGTGTTAATTCTTTGTTAGCAACACCTCTAACTCCATCAGTACCGAAATATTTTCCCATTTTTAATACTCCTTTATATAATGTGTATTTATTTCAAATTAATATATGCTGTTACTTCTTCAGGTTCAGTTTTTTTAACGTTACTAGGTAACTTTAAATCCACTTTTTTCTCGGTTGATTCAGTGACATCATCTAAGTCGACTGTTCCTTCAATTTCATTTACATTTTGTAATTCATCTCTATTACCATATAGTTCTATTTCTTTATCAGCTAAAGTAATGTCATCTAAGCTTTTGTTATTAGGTAGGCTACCCTTTGTATGAACTTTGACATCAACTTTTTTGCTGTAAGGTTCTAATTGCACATTCAACTTTACTTCGTCTGGTTGTACTTTAACATCTAATTTGTTGAGCTGCTTATCGAAGGCTATCACATCTGCTACATCTGAAGTATCTTCACTTATTTTAGTAGTATCTTTGTAGGCAGCCTTTAAATATGCAATCTTATCTAGTTGTTCTTTACCCCCTGTGACTTTAACAGAATCAGGTTCGACGGAACTATGTTTGACTTTATAATCTGGGTCAATGTCATTTTTACTGATATCTGCTTGAACATGCATCGTTTTTGTCTTTTTATTTTCTAAAGTAACATAAGCTCGCTTAGGCTTAACATTATAATTAATGTCGTTACTAAGACCTTTAAGAACATAATCTTCTTTATAGTTACCTGCTTTAGCATTGGATAAATCAACGACAACTTTTATATCATCAGCTTCTTCAATTTTTAATAGCTTAGACTGTGGTCCTGAAATTGTAACATTAACCGTATCAGGAGCTTTAGTAACATGAAGATTTTTAGAGTCATACAGTATCTCAACTGGAACATCTTCTATAGTTTTAGAGGAGTTCTGTGATAAATTATCATTACTAAAAACATTACCAAATACATTATTAACAGATAAATAGAAAAATATAGCTAATATTAAAGCTATAAATCTAAGCCCCCACTTACTCTCAAGCATGTTATTTCACACCTTTCTTTTGAAAGTGCGTTCCAAACCAATGTTCAGCCAATAATTCTTCAAATACTTCTGTAGAAATATCTCTTCTTAATTTACCATCAAATGTAACTGAAATAGATCCTGTTTCCTCTGAAACTACTATTGTGAAAGCATCTGACACTTCAGAGATACCAACGGCCGCTCTATGTCGAGTACCTAAACTTTTAGATATTTTAGCACTATCTGACAAAGGTAAATAACTTGCTGCACTAGCAATCTTAGAATTTTGAACTATCATTGCCCCATCATGCAAAGGCGTATTTGGAATAAAAACATTTATCAATAATTCTTGAGATATTTCAGAATTCATTGCAATACCTGTTTCAATATAATCCTGCAGGCCTGTTTCTTTTTCGAAAACGATAAGCGCGCCAATACGTCTTTTAGCCATGTATTGCACAGCTTTGGATACCGCTTGAATCAACTTCTCTTCATCATGACTGTAAGTATTAGTATACCGTTTAAATAAACTTCCACGCCCTAACTGTTCAAGCGCGCGTCTGATTTCCGGTTGGAATATAACTATAAGCGCTAACACTCCCCATTGGATAACAATATCAAATAATTTAGAGGTAGCAGTTAAGTTTAGAATTTTACTCACTTGTTGCCCAATTACTATAAATAAAATACCTTTAAGTAACTGTATAGCTTTGGTTCCCTTAAATACAGTTATGAGAAGATAAAGGACATACCATACAATAAGTAAATCTAGTACACTTGTGATAATTTTTAATGTACTCAGATTATCAAAAAAGTTGGAAAAATCCATAACATCTCCTCCGAATATATTTTTCCATAGACATAATTATACCAATGATAACTATAACTGTCATATGAACAAATAAATTGTATTAAAAAATATGCTTTGAATAAAGACATTTATACAAAATAAATAAAAAAAAGCACCCCATATAGGAGTGCTAATGAGTGAGCCATAGAGGATTCGAACCTCTGACCCTCTGATTAAAAGTCAGATGCTCTACCAACTGAGCTAATGGCTCTAATGGCTGGGCTAGCTGGATTCGAACCAGCGCGTGACGGAGTCAAAGTCCGTTGCCTTACCGCTTGGCTATAGCCCATTATTAAAATGGTGGAGGGGGGCAGATTCGAACTGCCGAACCCGAAGGAGCGGATTTACAGTCCGCCGCGTTTAGCCACTTCGCTACCCCTCCGACATATAAATGGTGGAGAATGACGGGATCGAACCGCCGACCCTCTGCTTGTAAGGCAGATGCTCTCCCAGCTGAGCTAATTCTCCAACAAAATGGTGACTCCTACGGGACTCGAACCCGTGTTACCGCCGTGAAAGGGCGGTGTCTTAACCGCTTGACCAAGG
>NZ_JALCVE010000012.1:0-56077 GCF_022690565.1 Staphylococcus sp. acrmy
TTTATATCTGAAATAGTTCATACAGAAGACTCCTTTTTGTTAAAATTATACTATAAATTCAACTTTGCAACAGAACCCCATTACTCTTGTAATTATAAAATCATATGTTAAGATATAAAACGTAATTATTACGATTTAAGAAAATGGAGTGACAAAATATGGCTAAAAAATCTAAAATTGCTAAAGAACAAAAAAGAGAAAAACTTGTTAATCAATATTATGAATTACGTAAAGAATTAAAAGCTAAAGGTGATTATGAAGCATTAAGAAAATTACCTAGAGATTCATCACCAACTAGATTGACTAGAAGATGCCGTGTATCAGGGCGTCCTAGAGGTGTAATGCGTAAATTTGAAATGTCTAGAATTGCTTTTAGAGACCATGCACATAAAGGACAAATTCCTGGTGTGAAAAAATCAAGTTGGTAATGTGTAAAAAGTAGTACTTTAGTCCATTTACAATACATTTAAAAGATTGTAAAGTATACAATGGTAAGAATTATGAATGATTGATATATTTTATATAAAAATCGTTCGTTTTTTAAAAATATAATTAAATTGTATAGGGGCTAAAAAGTATGAAAATTTTTGATTATGAAGATATTCAGTTAATTCCAAATAAATGTATTGTTGAAAGTAGATCTCAATGTGATACTTCTATTAAGTTTGGACCTAAGACTTTTAAATTACCTGTAGTACCAGCTAACATGCAAACGGTTATGAATGAAGAATTAGCACAATGGTTTGCAGAAAACGATTATTTCTATATTATGCACCGTTTTGACGAAGAAGCTCGAATTCCATTTGTTCAAAGAATGCAAGATGCAGGTTTATTTGCATCTATTTCAGTAGGTGTTAAATCAAATGAATTTGATTTCATTGAAACTTTAGCATCTAAAAACATCATTCCAGAATATATTACAATTGATATTGCACATGGACATTCTGATCCAGTCATCAATATGATTAAACACATTAAAAAGCATCTTCCTCAATCATTTGTTATTGCAGGTAATGTAGGCACGCCTGAAGGGGTTAGAGAATTAGAAAACGCTGGCGCCGATGCTACTAAAGTTGGTATTGGACCAGGAAGAGTATGTATTACAAAGATTAAAACTGGCTTCGGTACAGGTGGCTGGCAATTAGCTGCATTAAATATTTGTAGTAAAGCTGCTCGTAAACCAATTATCGCAGATGGTGGATTAAGAACTCATGGCGATATCGCTAAATCAATCAGATTTGGTGCAAGTATGGTAATGATTGGTTCTTTATTTGCCGCTCATGAAGAATCACCAGGTGAAACTGTTGAATTAGAAGGAAAATTATATAAAGAATACTTTGGTAGTGCATCTGAATTCCAAAAAGGTGAACACAAAAACGTTGAAGGTAAGAAAATGTTTGTCGAACATAAAGGTTCATTAAAGGATACACTCATTGAAATGCAACAAGATTTACAAAGTTCTATTTCATATGCTGGTGGTAAAGATCTCAAATCATTAACTACAGTTGATTATGTAATCGTTAGGAACTCAATTTTCAATGGGGATAAAGATTAAAATTTGAGCGGTAGGTGTAAAATATCAAAAAATTTCTTTTGTTTTCTTTAGTGTTTTTATCAATTACCTTATTTGTACCACTGAAAGAAAGCCAAACATTAGTTAATTTGCAAAATAATGTTAGAGACAAAGTTGAGCAAGTTATGAATGAGGATACTAGCGCTAAAACTAATGCGCTAAAAACGCCTCAAGAACAGGAATTTGCAGTCAATAACATTCAAATGAATATGACGAAAAAAGAAGTTGAATCTAAAGTTGGTAAGCCTAAACGTGTAACTTCGAATGAGTATGGTACTAAGTGGTATACATACTACGATAGTGACTACGAAAACTTTACTATGATTAGTTACATTGATAATAAAGTCAATGCATTATACAGCAATCAGAACGTAATTACTTCGAAATCAAAAGTTAAGTATAATACACCAAGAGATGTAGTTGAAAAACGACTAGGTAAACCAATCGAAGAAATGACCAAAGGCAGATATCGAATAGAAATTGACAACGATGAATATGATGTCTTCCATGATTCGCATGTCTATTCCACAGTTTTTTACGACGAGCACAATAATGATGGTGTTACCGCTTTACTTCAAGTTAGTGATGCTATGGAGAATAGATTACAACAACAATATGGGGCACCTTTCTCTAAATTAAAAGAGAGTTACGAACATCAAAACTTTGATTTAGTAAATTCAGAAAGAAAACAGCATGGGTTGAATACTCTAAATTACTCTAAGTCAATCTCAAATACTGCTAGAAAACATAGTGAGGATATGGCCGAAAATAATTATTTTGATCATACAAATCTAGACGGGGATTCACCTTTCGATAGATTAAAAAAAGATAATATTAATTTTAATTCTGCAGGCGAGAACCTGGCATATGGCCAGCAAAGTAGTATTTTTGCGCATGAAGGTTTGATGAATTCATTAGGACATCGGAAAAATATTCTAAACACAAGTTTTAGTACTTTAGGTGTTGGAGTAGACTTTAATGACAAGCGCCAACCATACTGGACGGAAAATTATACAGGTTAATAGTTTCAAAGTGAACTATTTGGGGTATCTTTTAGTTGATAAGGAAGTTGATATTATGACAACTAAAGATAAAAATAAAAAAGATATTCTAGATAAAGTAAAAGAAATTTTGAATAAAAAAGAATCTGATAAACAAAAGAGCTAGGAAAGCATTTAAATGTTTTCCTAGCTCTTTACTATTTATATTAAATATATAAGAGAGATTTTAACGAAAGATAACAAATATAGCCTATAATTCTCTATAAAGACCTATTACTTTACCAATAACAGTAACGTTATCCAAGTATATAGGACTCATAGTAGCATTTTCAGGTTGTAATCTGTAACGATTTTTTTCTTTGAAAAATCGTTTTACTGTAGCTTCATCCTCGTCAGTCATGGCTACAATAATATCTCCATTTTCAGCAATCGTTTGACTTCTCACAATTACTTTATCTCCATCTAAAATACCAGCTTCAATCATACTTTCGCCAACAACATTTAGAATAAAAATATCACTATTATGTGTAGATGTTAAGTGTTCTGGTAATGGGAAATATTCTTCAATGTTCTCAACTGCAGTAATAGGAATACCGGCTGTAACTTTACCAATTACAGGGACATATATAGTTTCTTCCATATTTACTGCATCATTAGATTGTTCGCTTACAATCTCAATGGCTCTCGGTTTTGTAGGATCTCTCTTAATATAACCTTTTTCTTCAAGTCTAGATAAATGACCGTGTACTGTTGAACTAGAGGCTAATCCAACCGCTTCTCCAATTTCACGAACACTTGGTGGATAACCTTTCGTTTGCACGACATGTTTTATATAATCATATATTTCACTTTGTCTTTTAGTTAATTCTCTCATATATAGGCACTCCCTAGTTTTATTTAATCATATTATAGCATTTATTTTATTGTTGAACAAACATTTGTTCGTTTTTGTGTTGACTAAGAACAGATGTTCTGATAAGGTATTAATACAAACGAACGTTCTAGGAGTGGAAATAAATGTTAAACAAATATACTAGTAAATTCATCACAAATATAGTCGTATTAGCAGTGTCATGCATTGTTTTTCTAGTTTTTTTCTTGAATTTATATCATAACTCTCAAACGGAACAAACGTACGAAATTACCGATCATACTATTTCTAAAAAGGCCATCATTAATGATAATAGTAAGAACGTAAAAGAGAAAAATACAGAACTAAATGACTATAAAGTGTTCGCTTTAGTAGAATAAATATAATATATAGAGATTAGGAATATTTTGCTTTTATATCTAAAGCTTTTGTCCTAATCTCTTTTTTGTTATATTCTATGAAGTAATAAAAATGGTTTAATAAGTACGTTTTATTTACTTATAGAAAGAGTGGTTGTATTGACTAAAGAGAACTTAAATATAGATAGAATTAATGAATTAGCTAGAAAGAAAAAAGAAAAGGGCTTAACTGAAGCTGAAGCTAAAGAACAATCAAAGTTACGTAAACAATATCTAGAAGCATTCAGAAAAGGGTTTAAGAAACAAATTGAAAGTACAAAAGTAATTGATCCGGAAGGTAACGATGTTACTCCAGAAAAGTTAAAGAGAATACAGGAACAAAATAGAAACCAAAAAAATTAGAATTCATTTTGTTATAGAAGACTCTTTATTAGAATGGCACTTTTAGTTGTTTAATAATAAGATTGTTTTGTAATTATAATGTATAAATAGAAGATTTCTATAGTATAAAAGAGTTTGTTCATATTATGAGATTAATCTCTTATCAATTACATTGTATTTAAGTTATAATGTAACGAAGATTATTAAGTAGAAGGGAAGTATTTAGATGTTTAATGAGAAAGATCAATTAGCCATTGATACGATTCGTGCTTTAAGTATTGATGCAATCGAAGAAGCAAATTCTGGCCACCCAGGTTTACCTATGGGGGCAGCGCCTATGGCGTACACATTATGGACACGTCATTTAAACTTCAATCCTCAATCAAAAGATTATTTTAATAGAGACCGTTTTATCTTATCAGCTGGACATGGTTCAGCACTATTATATAGTCTATTACATGTTTCTGGAAGTTTAGAATTAGATGAACTTAAACAGTTCAGACAATGGGGTTCTAAAACACCAGGTCATCCTGAATTCAGACATACTGATGGTGTAGAAGTTACAACAGGACCATTAGGACAAGGTTTTGCAATGTCAGTTGGTATGGCCTTAGCTGAAGACCATTTAGCTGGTAAATTTAATAAAGAAGATATCGACATCGTTGATCATTATACGTATGTATTAGCTTCAGACGGTGATTTAATGGAAGGTATCTCTCACGAAGCAGCTTCATTTGCTGGCCATAATCAATTAGATAAATTAATCGTTTTATACGATTCAAATGATATTTCACTTGATGGCGAATTAAATAAAGCATTTTCAGAAGATGTGAAAAAACGTTTTGAAAGTTATGGTTGGAACCATATCTTAGTAAAAGAGGGTAATGACTTAGAAGCTATTGATAAAGCCATTACTAAAGCTAAATCTCAAAAAGGCCCAACTATGATTGAAGTTAAAACAGTTATTGGTTACGGTGCACCAAACGTAAGTGGTACAAACGGCGTCCACGGTGCTCCACTTGGTGACGAAGAAAGAAAATTAACTTTTGAAGCATATGGTCTAGATGCTGAAAAACGTTTCAACGTTCCTGAAGAAGTGTATGAAATTTTCCAAACAACAATGCTTAAACGTGCCAATGAAAACGAAGAAGCATGGAAAGAAAAATTAGAAGAATACACTAATAAATATCCTGAATTAGCTGAGGAATTCAAATTAGCAATTAGTGGCAAATTACCTAAAAACTATAGAGATGAATTACCTCGATTTGATAGTGATCATAACGCTGCGACACGTGCTGATTCTGGAGAAGTTATTCAAGCATTAAGTAAATCAGTACCTTCATTCTTTGGTGGTTCAGCTGACTTAGCTGGTTCTAACAAATCGAACGTTAAAGAAGCGACTGATTATGACCGTAATACTCCAGAAGGCAAAAACATCTGGTTTGGTGTTAGAGAATTTGCGATGGGTGCAGCTGTAAATGGTATGGCAGCACATGGTGGATTACATCCATATGGTGCAACATTCTTCGTATTCAGTGACTACTTAAAACCAGCACTTCGTCTATCTGCAATAATGGGATTAAATTCAACATTTATCTTTACACATGATTCAATTGCAGTAGGTGAAGATGGTCCAACTCACGAACCTATTGAACAATTAGCTGGTTTAAGAGCAATCCCTAATATGAATGTTATTCGTCCTGCTGATGGTAACGAAACTCGTGTTGCTTGGGAAGTAGCATTAGAATCTGAGCAAACACCAACTTCATTAGTATTAACTCGTCAAAATTTACCTTATTTAGACGTAGCTGAAGATGTTGTTGAAGAAGGCGTACGCAAAGGTGCATATGTTGTATTTGAAACTGAAACACCTCCTGAGTACTTATTATTAGCAACTGGTTCAGAAGTTAGTTTAGCTATTGAAGCAGCAAAAGATTTAGATAAACAAGGTAAAGGTGTTCGAGTAGTTTCAATGCCTAACTGGAATGCGTTTGAACAACAATCAGACGAATATAAAGAATCAGTAATTCCAAAAGATATTACTAAACGTGTAGCAATTGAAATGGCTTCTTCATTAGGTTGGCATAAATATGTTGGTACTGAAGGTAAAGTTATTGGTATTGACGGCTTTGGTGCAAGTGCCCCTGGCGATTTAGTAGTAGAAAAATATGGATTTACAAAAGAAAATGTTTTAAATCAAATTCGCACATTCTAGTTTTAATGTATTGTGAAAATTTAGGTAGAACAAATGATATATTCGAAGAGGACTCTCAATGTGGGAGTCTTCTTTGTTTTGTAATATAGAAGACTTGATTGTCTAAACTTAAGTTTTTACATTTAAATTTTATAAATATAGAATTACATTTCTACAACAATTTGTTATGATTACAAATGAATAGTTTATTCTTGAACTAACTCTTGAAAATGAGATAGTAATTTAGTAAAATTCAGTAGGATATAGAAAGTGGGTGAAACAATGGCAACTTGGTTAGCAATTATTTTAATCATTGTAGCACTTATTGGTGGACTAATTGGTGGTTTCTTCTTAGCGAGAAAATACATGATGGATTATTTAAAAAAGAACCCACCTATTAATGAAGAAATGTTACGTATGATGATGATGCAAATGGGTCAAAAACCATCTCAAAAGAAAATCAATCAAATGATGACAATGATGAATAAAAATATGGATCAAAACATGAAAGGTAAATAAAACCTATCATATAGGGCGTTACAACGATTTTGAAAATTCGTTGCAACGCCCGTTTTTGTTACTGGCATAAAATTGGCATAACTTTTTTCTTTATAATATATTTTTAGAACAGTAATGATGAGATATAAATTAGTTATAAAATGCAAAATAATAATCTTTGTGGTAAATTTAATTGATGATATCCTACTTAGAAATGTTGAATGCGTCTTTAATCAACTTCTATTAGTGTATAAAACTAAGAATATAGAAATAATTTGCAGAGATAATTGAGCATCTGACTATATTTTTTGTGGTCTGTTTACTTTTAGTAGGTTCTATTTTTGTAATGTATGAAGTGACCAATAATAATTATAGTCTCAAAGGTTTACAATCATCCATTTTTGTAGTAAAACAATTTTAGTGTTACTTAAAGTTAAACAAAATTTAAATGTTCATACTTCACTAAAGAACAAATTAATAGTATTAGTTTATGAATATAAGAAGGTGTAATTTTGGCATATCTAATTTTTTCAGTAGTTGTTGCATTAGTTATGGGGATTGTTGTTATTGTGATACGGATGAAAGCACAACAATTTCCAGTCAATGAAAAGAAAATCATTTTACCACCATTTTTTATGTCTACCGGCGCACTTATGTACGTCGTACCATATTTTAGGTTAACTGGTTCAGAAATTTTAGAATCTATTATTCTAGGTGTAGTCTTTTCATCTGTATTAATATGGACAAGTCGTTTTGAGGTTCACGGTAGTGAAATTTACATGAAAAGATCTAAAGCTTTTCCAGTAATCTTAATTTCATTGTTAATTATACGTACAGTTATTAAAATATTTATTAGTAGTACTATCGATCCAGGAGAAATAGGTGGAATGTTCTTTTTAATTGCCTTTAGTATGATTGTTCCTTGGAGATTAGCAATGTTATACAAATTTAAAAAGTTAAAAAATACTATAGTTCTTTAGATAATGAAGTAGGACAGAAATTTAATATACTTCAAAGATTCTGTTACGTTCTAACAAAATAGACTAACCATAGAAAGTAGGGCCTAAGACATTTTATAATATAAATGTCTGGGCTCTTTTTCATTTGCATATAGTAGAAAGACAGAGTATAATTTATACGAACAAACGTTCTTGTTGGAGGTTTATTATGAAAATTATTCATACAGGTGATTGGCACTTAGGCAAGATTCTTAACGGAAAGCAATTTTTAGAAGATCAAGAATACATATTAGATAAATTTATACATAAATTAGAAGAAGAAAAGCCTGACTTACTTGTGATTTCTGGGGACATTTATGATACTTCATATCCAAGTAAAGAGACAATAAAATTATTTGAGAAGGTAATTGGATTAATAAATATTGAAATGGGGATACCAACTATTATAACGAATGGAAATCATGATGGTAGAGAGAGATTAAATTATGGGGCGACATGGTTTCAATATTCTAAATTATACATACGTACGCAATTAGAATGTATGGATAAGCCTATTACTTTTAATAACGTTAATTTTTATACATTACCGTTTGCCACAATTAGTGAGATTAAAGAGTTCTTTGATGATGAAGAAATTAAAACTTATGAACAAGCAACACATAAATGTATAGAATATATTGGAGAAAAATTGAATCCAGAATCTATCAATATCTTAATAGGACACTTAACAATTAATGGAGGAAAGACATCTGATTCAGAACGACCTCTGACGATTGGTACTGTTGAAAGTGTTAATAAATCTAATTTTAATATATTTGATAGAGTTTTATTAGGCCATTTACATCATCCTTTTAGTATTCAAGATGATGTCATCGATTATAGTGGTTCTTTACTACAATATTCATTTTCTGAAGTCAATCAACCTAAAGGCTATAAGCAAATAATCATTGATTCAAAAGATAGTATAACAACTAAGTTTATTCAATTAACCCCTATGAGAGAACTTGAAGAAGTTAAAGGAGACTATCAAGAAGTTATCCAAGGTGATTTACCTGTTAAAAATAAAGATAATTATTTCCATTTTAAACTCGAAAATATGTCGCATGTTACTGATCCAATCATGCATTTAAAGCATATATATCCTAATACATTAGCGCTTAGTAATTTAAATTTTGAATATAAAGGGGATTTTCAACACGTTGAGTTAGAACAAGAAGAGGATGCAACGATAGTAAGAAAGTTTTATAACAGCATTACAGACAAGGAACTAACGGACTATCAAGCGAAAAAAATCGATGATTTACTAAATAAAATTTTGAATAAGGAGGCTTAATAAATTGAAACCATTAAAATTAACACTTAGTAATTTTGGACCATTTTTAAATGAAACAATTGATTTTCAACATATTAAAGATGAACATTTATTTTTAATAAGTGGTAAAACCGGATCCGGTAAAACTATGTTATTTGATGCGATTGTATTTGCATTATTTGGAAAAGCCTCTACAGAAGGAAGAAATGAAGGGGATTTAAGAAGCCATTTTGCAGATGGAAAATCACCTATGAGTGTAACTTATGAGTTTAAACTTAACGATAGAGATTTTAAAATAGTTAGGCAAGGTAGCTATATAAAAGAGGGGAATTCATCTCAAACAGCTGGAAAATTAGACGTATTTGAATTCAACTCACAAAGTAATCAATATGAGCTGAAAGAAAGTAAAATTAATACTGGAAATAACTTTATTAAGAATTTATTAGGTATTAACGCAGAACAATTTCGACAACTATTTATTTTACCTCAAGGAGAATTTAAAAAGTTTTTAGTCTCTAATAGTTCAGATAAACAAAGTATACTAAGAACATTATTTAATAGTATAAGATTTGAAGAAATGCAAAATACTCTACTAGATGAAGTGAAAAATGAAAAAAAACAAATTGAAACTCGTTATAATCAAATTCAGTCACTTTGGGAAGATATAGAGACGTTTGAAAATGAAGAATTAATACAATTAAAGCAATTAAACAGTATGCAAACGAAAGAAATTATCAAATCTATTCCTCAATTTGAAAAAATAGGCTTACAGGTTAACGAAAAATTTGAAAAATTAAAATCAGAACAACATGTTCATCTATCTTCTTTAAATGTCCGTATTGAAAATAATAAAAAATTAATACAAGCCCGAAACGAACTTGAATATAACAAGAATCAAAGAGAAAAAATTGAAGAACGAAAAGACGAAATTGATAGTTTGAAAAAAGAATTAAGACGATTAAATGAAGTAAAAACATTAGACAATCTGTATCAGCAAAAAAACGCTAAAGAACAAAAGTTCAAGGAAACTAATTCGAAAGTAGTTAGTGCTAAAAATGACATTGCTAACATTAAGAAACAATTGACTTCACTCGAAAAAGAACATGAGTTTATGGAAGAAAGTTCAAAAGATATTAAAAGCAAAGAGGAATATATCAATAAAACTAAGCAATTTTTTGATAACTTAGGTAAATATTCTTCTGCATATAAGGAAGTAGTAGAAATTGAACAACAATTATTGTCTAATAAAGAAAAGCAAGAGGAAAATGATAAAGAGATTTTAAATTTACAAAATAATATTAAAGAAATCGATATAGATGATGATAAAATAAATCAATTATCCCAATATATTTCTCAACTAAAAAGTGAGTTAGATAGAAAAGCTATAGTAAAAAATAACAGAGATAAGTATAACGATTTGAATAATCAAAAAAATAGCACTATTAAAGACATGGAAGAACTTCAAAATGAATTTAAACATTTATCTGAACAACTTGAATCCGTTGATAAGACAAGTATTGATTTGAATAATAAACAAACTTTTGTTACAGAAATTCAAGCGGCTTTACATATTGGTGATACTTGTCCTATTTGTGGTAACACAATTGAATCGCTTAATGAATACATCGATTTTGACAAAATTAGTAAGAACCAACAAGCTATCAAACAACTGACTAATGATATTAACATTAAGAATAATAAAATTGGAAAACTTGAAACCACTGCTCAGCTCTTATCAAAACAAATGGATGAGTTAGAGATTAAGCAGGATGAAGATTTAAATATTGAAATATTAAAGAAAGAATTAGATACGAAAAATGAGGAAATAGAATTCCTCCAACAACAATCTAAAAAATTATATAAATTAGAAAAAGACTTAGGAAATCTTAAAGATAATAAGAATAATTTACTACTTCAATTTGAAAGACTATCTTCACAAAAACAACAATATGAAATATTAATTAATGATTTTGAAAATACAACGACATTCTCTAAAATTAAAGACTTTAAAACGTGTTACATCACATACGATTCAGAAGTAGATAAATATAAAACTAAAATAGAAACTATAAATAGTGACATTCAACAGTCTAAACACAATTTGGCACTTGAAACTAATAATTTAAATAATTATGTTAGTGCCTCTGAAGATTTAGATAATGAAATAAAAGATTTTGAAACTAATATTGAAGATGAGATGGAAAGAATCGGTTTAAACTCTTCTGAAGAAGTAAATGACTTATTAAGTAGATTAAGTTCAAAAAAAGAAATTGAAAATGAAATTGATAATTATAACCGTGAACATCAAAAATATTCTCTTGAAATAGATCGTTTAATCAAATTAACTGAAGGCAAAGAATTAGAAGATATCTCTGCTTTAGAAAATGAAAGAAATGAAGTTGAAAAACTATATAATAGTTATGTCGAAACTAGCGCTACAATTCAGTTTAAAATTCAAAAAAATAGAGAAAAATTTGAGAGCATTGAAGAACATATAACTTATCTAAACAATGAACTTAAAGAACAACAACAAATTTTCGAGTTAGCAGAAGTTCTTTCAGGCAAAAATAGTCAAAAGCTAACATTAGAAAATTATGTCTTGATTTATTATCTAGAACGTATTATTCAACAAGCCAATATTCGATTGGCAAATATGAGTGGTAAACGTTATCAACTACAAAGAAGTCAAACAGTTTCTCAAGGATATAGCGGTTTAGAAATTAACGTATTTGATTTTTATTCAAATAAAGCAAGACACATTAGTTCATTATCAGGTGGAGAGACTTTCCAAGCATCATTAGCATTAGCACTCGGTTTAAGCGAAGTCGTACAACAAGAATCTGGCGGTATTACTTTAGAGTCAATGTTTATAGATGAAGGGTTTGGTACACTCGATCAGGAAACATTGGAAACAGCTTTAGATACCTTATTAAAATTAAAAACCACAGGCAGAATGGTAGGTATCATTTCTCATGTGAGTGAGTTGAAGCAACGAATACCGTTAATCTTAGAAGTGAAGACTAACCAGTACCAAAGTTACACTCAATTTAAATGGAATTAAAATTAGTATAATTTAAAAGACATCATAACGTTTGTTTTTCATACATGAATAAACGTTATGATGTCTAATTAAAAGTTATTTTTGTCTTAATAAATCGCGAATTTCTGTTAATAAAACAGTATTCTCTTCTATTTCTTCTTCAGGCTCTTCTTTTTTCATTAATGTATTCGCAATCTTTACAAATATAAATAATGCGAGTGCTACAATAATGAAATCAATTATTGATTGGATAAATAATCCGTATTTAATTCCCCAGAATTCCCAATCTTTAGCAAAGTCTACAGAACCAAAAATCTTACCAATTAAAGGCATGATTATATACGTAACTAATGACGTTACGATTTTATTGAAGGCTGCACCCATAACTACAGCAATAGCTAAATCTAGTACATTCCCTTTTAATGCAAATTCTTTAAACTCTTTTAACATGACATAATTCCTCTCTTTAGACATGAATAAAATCGAAATACATGAATAAAAATGATTATACAATGTATAAATTATTTAGTAAATAGTAAAATTAATGAAATTTGATAATAAATAGGGGCTTTGTTATCCTATTATATAGCTTTACGAAAATAATTCTTTATTATTTTCATACTTTGAAAATTTAATAACGGGAATGAAAGGAGTATATTAATTATGAATTCTTCTTCTGAGTTAAACAAAAAAGGAAAGAAGTTTTCGCCGGTTTTTATTTATAGTGCTATTGTAGTTGCAATTGTAGTACTTATCGGTGCATTTTTGCCAACACAATTTGACTCAGTGACTAGCCAAATTAGTGGCTGGATTACTGAAAAACTTGGTTGGTATTACATGATTTTGACTACAGTTATCGTGTTCTTCTGTATATTCTTGATCTTTAGTCCAATTGGTAAATTAAAGCTAGGTAAACCTAATGATAAACCTGAATTTAATACTATTTCATGGTTTGCTATGCTATTCAGTGCAGGTATGGGTATTGGTTTAGTATTCTATGGTGCAGCAGAACCTATGGCTGACTTTGCTTCTCCACCAAGTGCTGATCCAAAAACTACTGAAGCTTACACTGAAGCTTTACGTTCAACATTTTTCCATTGGGGATTCCATGCTTGGGCAGTGTATGGTGTAGTTGCACTAGCACTAGCTTATGCACAATTTAGAAAGAATGAACCAGGGCTAATCTCTAGAACATTACGCCCTATTTTAGGGGACAAAGTAGAAGGCCCTATTGGTACAATCATTGATGTTTTATCTGTATTCGCCACAGTAGTTGGTGTAGCTGTATCACTAGGTATGGGTGCACTTCAAATCAATGGTGGTTTAAACTACTTATTTGGAGTACCAAATAACGTATGGGTACAATCTGTTATTATTGTAGTAGTAACAATCTTATTCCTTATAAGTGCTTGGTCTGGTCTAAGTAAAGGTATTCAATACTTAAGTAACTTAAACATTGGTTTAGGTACTGTGTTAATGATTATCGCTTTAGTCATTGGACCTACAGTATTCATCTTAAATATGTTTACTACTTCAACTGGTAGTTTATTTAATTCATTCTTATTTAACAGTTTTGACACTGCGCCTTTAAATAATCAGAAAAGTGAATGGATGTCTTCTTGGACACTTTATTATTGGGGTTGGTGGCTAAGCTGGAGTCCATTCGTTGGTGTATTCATTGCACGTGTATCTAAAGGACGTTCAATTCGTGAATTTATTTCAGGTGTATTACTTGTTCCTGCAATCGTAAGTTTCTTATGGTTCAGTGTATTCGGTGTGTTAGGTATCGATACAGGTAAAAAACACCCTGAATTATTCAATATGACTCCAGAAACTCAATTATTCGGGGTATTTAACCATGTACCTTTAGGAATGGCTTTATCACTTGTAGCATTAGTATTAATTTCATCATTCTTTATCACTTCTGCCGATTCAGCAACCTTCGTATTAGGTATGCAAACATCTTATGGTTCACTTGAACCTTCAAAAGTTATCAAAGTAACATGGGGTGTAGCGCAATCATTAATTGCCTTCATCTTATTACTTGCTGGTGGAGGAAATGGTGCACATGCTTTAAATGCGATTCAAAGCGCGGCAATTATTAGTGCATTCCCATTCTCATTCGTCGTTATAATGATGATGGTTAGTTTCTATAAAGATGCTAACCAAGAAAGAAAATTCTTAGGTTTAACATTACAACCTAATAAGCATCGACTTGAAGACTACGTTAAACATCAACAACAAGATTATGAATCTGATATTTTAGAAAAACGTGAATCAAGAAGAAATGCTGAAAAAGAATAATTAATTTCATTTAATTTTAGAAAAGTCCTTAAATGCTTTTATGATAAAAGTATTTAAGGGCTTTTTTTAATAGACCTACTAAAAGTGTTTACTAATGAAAATCATTCTCAATTAATAATATTTGCTTATTATACTCAATGTGTATGATAACATTTGCTTATATAGTCTGATTATAAAAGTGAAAGCTAAATTGAGAGAAAACTAAGGGTATACAGTTGTTTTGAAAATCATATAATTATACAATTTAATAAAGGCATATAATTATGAAATTTTAATATTCAAGGGGGATAAACATATGACTTCTAACATGAAGCAACAAGCCAAAAAGTCGTTTGAAGTAAATGGTCAATCATACACGTATTACGATTTAAAAAGCTTAGAAGATCAAGGTTTGACAAACATTAGTAAATTACCTTATTCAATTCGAGTGTTATTAGAGTCGGTATTGAGACAAGAAGATGATTTCGTTATAACTGATGAACATATTAAGGCATTAGGTAATTTCGGCAAAGCGGACAATTCAGGGGAAGTTCCATTTAAGCCATCACGTGTTATCTTACAAGACTTCACAGGCGTTCCAGCAGTTGTGGACTTAGCGTCATTACGTAAAGCAATGGATGACGTTGGCGGGGATATTAATAAGATCAATCCAGAAGTACCGGTAGATTTAGTTATCGACCACTCAGTTCAAGTTGATAGCTATGCTAATCCGGAAGCGTTAGAACGAAATATGAAATTAGAGTTTGAACGTAACTATGAACGTTATCAATTTTTAAATTGGGCAACTAAAGCATTTAATAACTATAATGCAGTTCCACCTGCAACTGGTATTGTGCACCAAGTTAACTTAGAATATTTGGCAAATGTGGTACATGTACGTGATGTAGATGGTGAACAAACGGCATTTCCTGATACATTAGTTGGTACTGACTCACATACAACAATGATTAACGGTATTGGTGTCTTAGGTTGGGGCGTTGGTGGTATCGAAGCTGAAGCGGGCATGCTTGGACAACCATCATATTTCCCAATCCCAGAAGTTATCGGCGTACGTTTAACAAATGCATTACCACAAGGTTCTACGGCAACAGACTTAGCTTTACGTGTTACTCAAGAACTACGTAAAAAAGGCGTTGTAGGTAAATTTGTAGAATTCTTCGGACCAGGCGTAACAGATTTACCACTAGCAGACCGTGCAACAATTGCTAACATGGCTCCAGAATACGGTGCAACTTGTGGTTTCTTCCCAGTTGATGAAGAATCACTTAAATACATGAGATTAACTGGTCGTAAAGAAGAACACGTTGAATTAGTTCAAGCATATTTAGAACAAAATAATATGTTCTTCACAGTGGATAAAGAAGATCCTGAGTACAGTGATGTAATTGATTTAGATTTATCAACTGTTGAAGCATCACTTTCAGGCCCTAAACGTCCTCAAGATTTAATTTTCTTAAGTGATATGAAAAAAGAATTTGAAAAATCTGTTACTGCTCCAGCAGGTAACCAAGGACACGGTTTAGAAGAAAGTGAATTTGATAAAAAAGCTGAAATCAACTTTAATGATGGTTCTACTGCAACTATGAAGACTGGTGATATAGCTATTGCTGCCATTACTTCATGTACAAACACATCTAACCCTTACGTTATGTTAGGTGCAGGTTTAGTTGCTAAAAAAGCAGTAGAAAAAGGTCTAAAAGTACCTGAGTTTGTTAAAACTTCATTAGCACCTGGATCAAAAGTTGTAACTGGTTATTTACGAGACTCTGGATTACAAGAATATCTTAATGACTTAGGCTTTAACCTAGTTGGTTATGGTTGTACAACATGTATTGGTAACTCAGGTCCTTTATTACCTGAAATTGAAAAAGCTATAGCTCAAGAAGATTTGCTTGTAACATCTGTTTTATCTGGTAACCGTAACTTTGAAGGTCGTATCCACCCACTTGTAAAAGCTAACTATTTAGCATCTCCACAATTAGTTGTGGCTTATGCATTAGCGGGAACAGTGGACATTGACTTACAAAATGAACCTCTTGGTAAAGATAAAGATGGAGAAGATGTATACTTAAAAGATATTTGGCCATCAATCCAAGAAGTTTCTGATACGGTTGATAGAGTAGTAACGCCTGAGTTGTTCTTAGAAGAATATGAGAACGTATATAATAATAATGAAATGTGGAATGAAATTGATGTCACTGACGCACCATTATATGACTTCGACCCTAATTCAACATACATTCAAAACCCAACATTCTTCCAAGGATTATCTAAAGAACCTGGCATAATCGAGCCTTTAAAAGATTTAAGAGTTATGGGTAAATTTGGCGACTCAGTAACAACTGACCATATTTCTCCAGCTGGGGCTATCGGTAAAGACACGCCAGCAGGTAAATATTTATTAGATCATGATGTGCCAATTCGTGACTTTAACTCATATGGTTCTCGTCGTGGTAACCATGAAGTAATGGTACGTGGTACATTCGCTAATATCCGTATTAAAAACCAATTAGCTCCTGGTACTGAAGGCGGTTATACTACTTACTGGCCAACAGATGAAGTGATGCCAATTTATGATGCAGCTATGAAATATAAAGAAGATGGCATCGGCTTAGCGGTCTTAGCAGGTAACGATTACGGTATGGGTTCTTCTCGTGACTGGGCAGCTAAAGGTACAAATTTATTAGGTGTTAAAACTGTAATTGCTCAAAGTTATGAACGTATTCACCGTTCTAACTTAGTAATGATGGGCGTATTACCATTACAATTTAAAGAGGGTGACTCAGCTGAATCACTTAATTTAGATGGTAAAGAAGAAATTTCAGTAGATATCGATGAAACAGTACGTCCACACGATGTTGTTAAAGTTCATGCTAAAAAAGAAAACGGAGACGTTGTTGATTTTGAGGCGATTGTTCGTTTTGACTCATTAGTAGAATTAGATTACTACCGTCATGGTGGTATTTTACAAATGGTTTTAAGAAATAAACTTGCTCAATAATCTAAAGTCTTAAGCCGTGCTAGCAATATGTTAGCATGGCTTTTTTATGTTACTATTATTTGTGAATGATATTTGAAAAGAGGTACTTAAGTATGATTTACAGTATGACTGAAATTGAAGCTAGATATCAAGAAACAGATAGAATGGGTGTTATCTATCATGGCAATTATGCTACATGGTTTGAGGTAGCACGTACTGATTATATCCGCAAATTAGGTTTTAGTTATGCAGATATGGAAAAAGAAGGCATTATCTCACCAGTTATTGATTTACAAATTCAATATAAAAAATCTGTCTTTTACCCAGAAAAAGTAACTATAAAAACGTGGGTAAGTCAATATTCTAGATTACGTTCTGTCTATAATTATGAAATTTATAATGAAAATGGAGAACTTGCTACAACTGGATCAACAACATTGATTTGTATAAAAGGTGAAAATTTCCGACCTGTACGATTAGATCGATTTTTCCCTGAATGGCATGCAGTCTATAGTAAAGTAGAGCAATTAAACCAAGAGGGTAAAGATTTTGAAATAACACAAAGTAGTGATCTTGATTTCTAATAAAAAAGAGCGAAACAGAAATCTAATATAACTTCATGATTTCGTTCTCTCTCCTGAACAATGACATATTAAAGGCTAGGGCATTTTAAATATCAATGTCCTAGCCTCTATATAATTGTTATTTTATTTTAGAATAAGCTATTTCATCATCGTGATCGATTTTTTCTACAAGTACTTCATTATCTTCAAAGTACCATAAGTCTTCTGCGGACACGACGATTACTAAGCCGTTATAATTTTCCTCATAACCAATTTCTACATCTTCTCTTGGCTCAACACGAAAAGCTGGACTAAATCCTTGTTTAAGTTGGAATTCGCCACCATATCTCACATAAAATTGTAAGACTTTATTATCTTCTGGCAAATCTAGTTCATCTTTGAACCATTCTGCAGCTTGATCGGTTAGTTCGATTTTCATTAAAAAGCCTCCTACACTATATATCTATAAATGTTAAATAATTTTAAATTAGAACTCTTTGAATTATAACACATTGCTTACTTTTAAAAACGTTTAATACTCACAACCTGACTTAACAGAGTAATAAATTGAATTCAGTCTACATAAAAAATAGACAAATTAATAAGCCTAGAACATATAAGAGTTCCAGGCTCAATCAATATTCATTTACATCCATTTAATTTTTGGCTCTTCACCTTTGAAAATTCGCACTATATTCGTTCGGTGTCTGATGATTAATAAAATCGCCACCACTAAACTCATTCCGAATAATATATAATCTTGGATAATTAGTGAACCGATAACGCAACATATTGCAGCAACAATACTTGAAAGTGAAACATATTTAAATAAATATAATACACCGAAAAATATTAGTGCTAAGATTAATAATAGAATAGGATTCACACCTAATACTACACCAGCACTTGTTGCTACAGCTTTACCACCTTTGAATTTAAGGTAGACAGGATAGACATGACCTAAAATAGCAAACAAACCGACGATTAAGCCATGTGTGAAGAACGTGCTAAGCGGTCCATCTGCATGAACTGGAAACCAAATAGGAAAGAATACAGTTATAAACCCTTTAAATATATCTAAGAATGTAACTATAAAGCCAGCAGGTTTACCGAGTACACGAAAGCTATTAGTCGCTCCTGTATTACCGCTTCCGAATTGTCGTATATCTTTTTTGAAAAAGAGCTTTCCTATTACATATCCATTAGGAATAGCACCGATGAGATAGCTTAATAAAAGCATGAGAACTATCATCATATAACTTTACACATCCTTTAATAACGTAGCTATATTTTACCATAATCTTAGATTAACCACGACTGAAATTAAAAAATAATTAATACATAAGTATAATCAGTGATTGTGTATAACTCACACTTGCAATTTAACCCGATTTATATAAGAATAACTATTGTATAGTTTTTAAAACGAACGTACGTTTGTAGGAGGCGAACGCATTGGCAACAAAAAAAACAAATCATTATTCAGATGATTCTATTCAGGTTCTAGAAGGTTTAGAAGCTGTTAGAAAGCGACCAGGTATGTATATAGGGTCCACTGATAAAAGAGGATTACATCATTTAGTATATGAGATTGTCGATAACTCCGTTGATGAAGTATTAAATGGTTACGGTAGCGAAATTAATGTAACAATCAATCAAGATAATAGTATTTCAATTGAAGATGATGGACGTGGAATGCCGACGGGGATGCATGCCTCTGGAAAGCCAACTGTAGAAGTTATATTCACTGTGTTACATGCAGGGGGTAAATTTGGACAAGGTGGATATAAAACATCTGGAGGACTACATGGTGTTGGTGCGTCTGTAGTAAATGCTTTAAGTGAATGGTTAGAAGTTGAGATACATAGAGACGGTAATATTTATAAACAAAGTTTTAAAAATGGGGGTATACCAGCTTCTGGTTTAGTTAAAGCAGGTAAAACTAAAAAAACTGGTACTAAAGTAACATTTAAACCTGACCCTGAAATTTTCAAAACTGCAACATCTTTTAATTTCGATACATTGAGTGAGAGACTACAAGAATCTGCATTCTTATTGAAAAGCTTAAAAATCGTATTAAATGATTTACGTAGTGGTAAAGAGCGTGAAGAAGTCTATCACTATGAAGAAGGAATCAAAGAATTCGTAAGTTATATCAATGAAGGTAAAGAAGTACTTCATGATGTTACAACATTTAGTGGAACATCAAATGGTATAGAAATTGATGTCGCGTTTCAATACAACGATCAATATTCAGAAAGTATTCTAAGTTTCGTAAATAACGTGCGTACTAAAGATGGCGGAACACATGAAGTTGGATTTAAAACAGCTATGACTCGTGTGTTTAACGATTATGCTCGTCGTATTAGTGAACTTAAAGAAAAAGATAAAAATTTAGATGGTAACGATATTCGAGAAGGATTAACAGCAGTTATTTCAGTCCGTATTCCTGAAGAATTATTACAATTCGAAGGACAAACTAAATCTAAGTTAGGTACTTCAGAAGCGCGTAGTGCAGTAGATTCAGTTGTTTCTGATAAATTACCTTTCTATTTAGAAGAAAAAGGGCAACTATCTAAATCTCTTGTAAAAAAAGCTATTAAAGCACAACAAGCTAGAGAAGCGGCTCGTAAAGCGCGTGAAGATGCTCGTTCAGGTAAAAAGAATAAACGTAAAGATACCTTGCTCTCTGGTAAATTAACACCAGCGCAAAGTAAAAACACTGAAAAAAATGAACTTTACTTAGTTGAGGGTGACTCTGCCGGTGGTTCTGCTAAACTTGGTAGAGATAGAAAGTTTCAAGCTATTTTGCCACTTAGAGGTAAAGTTATTAATACTGAAAAAGCACGCCTTGAAGACATTTTCAAAAATGAAGAAATTAATACCATTATCCATACTATTGGTGCTGGCGTAGGTAATGACTTTAAGATAGAGGATAGTAATTACAATAGAATTATAATTATGACCGATGCCGATACAGATGGGGCGCATATTCAAGTATTACTATTAACATTCTTCTTTAAATATATGAAACCTTTAGTTCAAGCAGGTAGAGTGTTTATCGCTTTACCACCTCTATATAAATTAGAAAAAGGTAAAGGCAAATCAAAACGCGTGGAATACGCTTGGACAGATGATGAACTTGATAAGCTTCAGAAAAATCTAGGTAAAGGATTTATGTTACAACGTTACAAAGGTTTAGGTGAGATGAACCCTGAACAACTTTGGGAAACAACGATGAACCCTGAAACGAGAACTTTAATTCGTGTTCAAATAGAGGACGAAATGCGTTCATCTAAACGTGTAACTACTCTAATGGGTGATAAAGTTGCGCCACGTCGTGAATGGATTGAAAGTCATGTGGAATTTGGTATGCAAGAAGATCAAAATATTCTAGATAACAATGAAGTACAAGTATTAGAGACTGAAGAATACACTGAGGAGGAAACAAATTGAGTGAGATAATTCAAGATTTATCACTTGAAGATGTGATAGGCGATCGTTTTGGAAGATATAGTAAATATATTATTCAAGAGCGTGCGCTACCGGATGTACGTGACGGATTAAAACCGGTTCAACGTAGAATTTTATTCGCAATGCACAGTAGTGGTAATACTTACGATAAAAATTTCCGTAAAAGTGCGAAAACAGTTGGGGACGTAATTGGACAGTACCATCCTCATGGTGATTCTTCAGTTTATGAGGCAATGGTGCGTCTAAGCCAAGATTGGAAATTACGTCGTGTGTTGATTGAAATGCATGGGAATAACGGTAGTATTGATAACGACCCTCCTGCCGCTATGCGTTATACTGAGGCGAAATTAAGTCAGCTATCTGAAGAATTAGTACGTGATATTAATAAAGAAACAGTATCCTTTATTTCAAACTATGACGATACAACACTTGAGCCAATGGTTCTTCCAGCTCGTTTTCCTAATTTATTAGTAAATGGCTCAACGGGTATTTCATCAGGTTATGCTACGGATATTCCACCGCATAATTTAGGTGAAGTGATTCAGGCTACATTAAAATATATTGATAATCCTGATATTACAGTAAGCCAATTAATGAAATATCTTAAAGGACCAGATTTCCCAACAGGTGGTATTATCCAAGGTATCGATGGGATTAAAAAAGCTTATGAATCTGGAAAAGGTAAAATTGTCGTACGTTCTAAAGTGGAGGAAGAAGCGCTTCGTAATGGACGTAAACAATTAATAGTGACTGAAATCCCTTATGAAGTAAATAAAAGTTCACTTGTAAAACGTATCGATGAATTACGTGCTGATAAAAAAGTAGATGGAATTATTGAAGTGCGTGATGAAACAGACCGTACTGGTTTAAGAATTGCCATTGAACTTAAAAAAGATGTTAATGCAGAAGCGATTAAAAACTATCTCTTTAAAAATTCTGATTTGCAAATTGCTTATAATTTTAACATGGTAGCTATTAGCGACGGTCGTCCTAAGTTAATGGGTATTCGAAAAATTATAGATAGTTATCTTAGTCACCAAATCGAAGTTGTAACGAATCGAACTAAATACGATTTAGATCACGCTGAGAAACGTATGCATATTGTTGAAGGATTAATGAAAGCTTTATCTATATTAGATGAGGTAATTGCTCTAATCCGTAACTCAAAAAATAAAAAAGATGCTAAAGAGAATTTAATAGCTGAGTTTGATTTTACAGAAGCACAAGCAGAAGCTATTGTTACGCTTCAACTTTATCGTTTAACCAATACTGATATTGTCGCTCTTGAAAATGAGCACAATGAATTAGAAGAATTGATTAAAGGTTATCATCATATATTAGATAATCATGATGCTTTACTTAAAGTCATTAAAGATGAATTAACAGACATTCGAAAACGTTTTAAAACAGAAAGATTATCATCTATTGAAGCGGAAATTTCGGAAATTAAAATTGATAAAGAAGTTATGGTACCTAGTGAAGATGTTGTTCTAAGTATTACTCGTCTAGGTTACATTAAACGAACTTCTACTCGTAGTTTTAATGCGAGTGGCGTATCAGAGATTGGTCTAAAAGATGGAGATAGTCTGCTTAAATACCAAACGGTAAATACACAGGACACAGTACTTGTCTTTACTAATAAAGGCAGATATTTATTTATTCCTGTTCATAAATTAGCAGATATACGTTGGAAAGAATTAGGACAACATGTCTCCCAAATTGTGCCAATAGAAGATAGCGAAATGGTTGTAGATGTGTATAACGAGAAAGATTTTAAAGACGATGCCTTTTATATACTAGCTACTAAAAATGGCATGATTAAGAAAAGTACACTATCACTATTTAAAACTACGCGCTATAACAAACCACTAGTTGCCATGAAAGTAAAAGATAATGATGAAATTGTTAACGTCATACGTTTATCTAAAGACAGCTTAATTAGCGTATTAACATATAAAGGTATGTCATTAACTTATTCTACTGCAGAATTATCAGATACTGGATTGCGTGCAGCAGGTGTTAAATCTATTAATCTAAAAGATGAGGATTACGTTATTATGACTGATGCTGTTAATCAAGACAGTTCAGTGATTATGGCTACTCAAAGAGGTGCAGTAAAACGTATTAATTTCAAAGTACTTCAAGAAGCTAAACGTGCTCAAAGAGGAATTACATTGCTTAAAGAATTGAAGAAAAATCCTCATCGTCTTGTAGCTGGCCATGTTATTAAAGATGAAGAAACATATACTATTTTCTCTAATAGCCATGCAGAAACAGGCGCAATTGCTAATATTCATCAGTCTGAACAATATACAAATGGATCATTTATCGTTGATATTAAAGATTTTGGTGAAGTCATTAATATGACTTTAAGTTAATAAACTTTAAAAGTTATTATTTTCAATTTATTCATAAAATGATAAACTTAACTTTGTTAATTGAACTATGCATAAATTCTCAAGAGATTTGTATTGATTTTGATTAGAGATTAAGAGGCTAGGGTATAAACTTTTGTGGTTATCCTTAGCCTCAAGGATTTTTATTCAATACAATATAAATCTCTTGTAACATATTTTAGGATATTATTTAAAAATGATTAGAGGGATGTAATTGAGTGATTTTGATAGTTTGATTCCTGGGTGGTTTAAATCCATCGTCCAGGTAGGTAATGATTTAATATGGTCGCAATATCTAATAGGTTTATTATTAACAGTTGGTTTCTTCTTTACAATTAGTTCTAAGTTTGTTCAGTTGCGTATGCTACCTGAAATGTTTAGAGCTTTAACTGAAAAGCCTGAAAGATTAGACAGTGGTGAGAAAGGTATTTCGCCTTTCCAAGCATTTGCTATCAGTGCTGGTTCACGTGTAGGTACAGGTAACATTGCTGGTGTAGCTACCGCTATTGTTTTAGGTGGTCCAGGTGCTGTATTTTGGATGTGGGTTATCGCCTTTATCGGAGCAGCAAGTGCTTTTATGGAAGCAACGTTAGCTCAAGTTTATAAGGTACATGATAAAGAAGGTGGCTTCCGTGGAGGTCCAGCATATTACATAACTAAAGGTTTAAACCAAAAATGGCTAGGTGTATTTTTCGCTATTTTAATTACTGTGACATTTGCGTTTGTATTTAATACTGTACAATCTAACACGATTGCTGAGTCATTAAATACTCAGTACAACATCAGCCCTGTGATTACAGGCGTAGTCTTAGCAGTGATTACAGGTATAATTATTTTTGGTGGTGTACGAAGTATTGCAACACTTTCATCATTAGTTGTACCAATCATGGCAATTATTTACATTGGTATGGTATTAGTTATTTTATTATTAAATATTGATCAAGTTGTTCCAATGATTGGTACAATTATTAAAAGTGCTTTTGGCTTTGAACAAGTAACAGGTGGTGCCGTGGGTGCTGCAATCCTGCAAGGGATTAAACGTGGTTTATTCTCAAATGAAGCTGGTATGGGTTCTGCACCTAACGCAGCTGCCACTGCAGCCGTATCTCATCCAGTTAAACAAGGTTTAATACAATCATTAGGTGTATTTTTCGATACAATGCTTGTTTGTACAGCTACAGCAATTATGATTTTATTATATTCAGGATTAAAATTTGGAGACAATGCGCCACAAGGTGTCCAAGTGACTCAATCAGCTCTTAATGAACATTTAGGTTCAGCTGGAGGAATATTCTTAACAATAGCAATAACACTATTTGCCTTTTCTTCAGTAGTTGGTAATTACTACTACGGTCAATCAAATATTGAGTTCTTATCAACTAACAAAGTTGTACTATTCATATTTAGATGTTTAGTAGTTATCTTAGTATTTGTAGGTGCAGTTGTAAAAACTGAAACTGTATGGAGTACTGCCGATTTATTCATGGGCTTAATGGCCGTTGTAAACTTAGTCTCCATTATAGGTCTTTCAAACATTGCAATTGCCGTAATGAAGGATTATCAAAAACAACGTAAAGCTGGCATGAGACCCGTCTTCAAACCCGAGAATTTAGAAATTAACTTGTTCGGTATTGAAAGTTGGGGACGAGAAAACAAGATTCCTAAAAAATATAAATCTTAGTCTAGATGACAAAGCAAATCTATATTATACTCCTTTCAAAGTGATTAACTTATTTGTTAAAACTTTGAAAGGAGTATTTTGTTTAAAAAAAGATACCTTTTAAATTTTAATATTTAGCTATATAATTTTATTAATACTAAGAAAGGTGATTATGATGAGTGAGTACTATATCTCTAAAACATTAAATAACAACGTCATCATATGCACTTATAATAATCAAGAGGTTATTTTAATAGGTAAAGGGATTGGATTTAATAAAAAAGTTGGAATGACCTTAGACGATGATGCTTCAATTGAAAAAGTTTACAAACTAGAGCAACGACAGCAACAAGAATACTATAAAACATTAGTAGAATTAGCAGACGACCATGTCTTACAAGCAGTTATCGAATCAGTAAACTTTATTACAAGTGCGACGCATACTATTGACGATAAGAATCTAGTTGTAGCATTAACCGATCATATTATTTTTGCATATAATAGATTAAAGCAAAATCAAATTATTAGTAATCCTTTCGCTATAGAAACGAAACATTTGTATAGTGAGGCGTATGATATTGCTAGTCAAGTAATAGATAGATTAAATCAGCACTTAGATGTTGAATTTCCTCCTGATGAAATAGGCTTTATAGCACTTCACATTGCTTCAAATACTGAGGATTTATCTCTTCATGATATGTCATTAATCAATAAACTAATTAGTAAGAGTATTGTCATTATAGAGAACGATTTAGGTCAACGATTGATAATCAAACGGTACAATATCAACGTTTTATTAGACATATGCAATTTCTAATTCGCCGATTTAACAATAAAGAAGCCGTACATGCACAAGACGCTTTTATTAATATGGTGAAAACTTTTTATCCTAATTCTTATAATACGGCCTTCAAAATTTCTAAAATGATTCAAAAATATCTTAATGTTCCCGTAAATGAATCAGAAATCGTTTATATGGCATTACATATTTATCATTTCGAATCTCAGATTAATTCATCACAGAACTAAGCAATCATTTGAATCGTTTTGTGTTATGATGAATAATAGCTAAATTTAATATTGTTAGTTAAGGTATGGTGAAAAGCATGGCAATAGAAAAGAAGCAAGGTGAAGAAAAGGCAAATCAGAAATTGAATTTCACTGAAACAAGATTTATGAAATTTTTAGGTGGAAAAGATTTAATATTTGCGTTAATTTCTCTTGTATTATTAGGTATTTTTATTTTTATATTTGATAAAGTTTCGTATGTATTCCAACCCTTTATTATTGTTTTTAATACAATAGCCGCACCAATCATTGTATCATTGATTTTATTCTATCTTATTAATCCTATTATCAACTTAATGGAGAGATACAATATACCGCGGCTACTAGGAATAACAATTGTCTTCTTATTAATTATAGGAGGAGCTACATTAATTGTTACTCTATTAATTCCAGTTATCGGAGATCAGATTACACGTTTAGCTAATAACATCCCTAGATACGTATCTAAATTTAATAATGTAATTGATAAGATAACTCATTTTTCATTTTTATCTTCATTTTACGGTGAAATACAGAACTGGCTAGATTCAGTTTCGAAAAAAATCCCTTCAGTAGTATCTAATTATTCTGATGGTTTTGGCACTAAAATTAAAACGTTTGCTGAAGCAATCGTTAATGTGGGTGTAGTAATTGTAACCACACCATTCGTCTTATTCTTTATGTTAAAAGATGGCCATAAATTTAAAGATTATTCTACAAAAATTATGCCACCTAGATTTAGAAAAGATTATCATGATTTAATTGAAAAAATGAGCGTGCAAGTAGGTTCATATATTCAAGGACAAATTATTGTCTCATTCTGTATCGGTGTTTTATTATACATTGGTTATACAATCATTGGTTTAGATTATGGTTTAGTTTTAGCTTCTATTGCTGCTGTAACGAGTGTAGTACCTTACTTAGGTCCTACTATTGCAATATCACCAGCTATTATTATTGCTTTAATCACATCTCCATTGATGTTATTAAAATTGATTGTAGTATGGACGCTTGTTCAATTTATCGAAGGCCATTTTATTTCTCCAAATATTATGGGTAAAACATTGAAAATTCATCCACTTACAATTATCTTTATTTTATTAAGTGCAGGTAATTTATTAGGTATTGTTGGGGTTATTCTAGGTATTCCTGGTTATGCCATTCTTAAAGTATTAGTTTCTCATCTATTCTTAATATTTAAACGTCGCTATAATAAATATTATGGAAATGATTCAGGTGAGTATGAGATTAGCAAAGAAGAATCAAAAGAATACACTAAAGCTGATTAATAAACTAAATAAAAGTAATAAAGTCACGATATTCGATCACGTTTATCGTGGCTTTTTGTATGCTTATACTTAATTACTATGCTAATAAGTCATACATTACAATTCTGTTAGCCCAATACAACTGATTATATATGTTCATACTTAAAAAGGTGTGATATATTTTAAAATAATATAAATCGAAGGGTCGAAATAAAATATGTCTGAAGAAATTAAAAATAGAATATTATCAGTATTGAAATTTTTATTCGCAGCAATATTGTTTATTGTTGTGGTAATAACGCTATACCATGAACTATCTGATATTAATTTTAAGCAAACTCTTGAATCCTTTGATCGAATTAATCGTTGGCATCTATTCGGATTATTTGTTTGTGGTGGCGCTTCAATGATTTTATTAAGTTTATATGATTTGATTCTAGTTAAAACTTTGAAATTAGATATAGCTACAAACAAAGTATTCAGAGTGAGTTATATTATTAATGCTTTAAATGCCATTATAGGATTCGGTGGTTTTATTGGTGCGGGTCTTAGAGCATTTGTTTATAAGAACTATACTTCAGAACGTAAGAAATTAGTTCACGCCATTTCAATCGTTTTAATCTCTATGTTGACAGGGTTAAGCCTTTTATCCATCCTCGTAGTACTACATATTTTCGATGCTTCCCATATACTTGATAAAGTAAATTGGGTTAGATGGATACTATATGTTGTAGCACTCTTTTTACCTATCTTTATTACTTATACAATTATTAAGCCAATTGATCAACAACATAAAACGATGGGTGTTTCATGTACACTTGTTTCCAGCTTAGAATGGTTAGCTGCAGCAACAGTATTATATTTATCTACACTTACAGTAGATATTCATATTGCTTTTACTACTGTGATTGGTATTTTTATCATTGCGGCACTTGCTGGTCTGGTTAGTTTTATCCCTGGAGGATTTGGGGCGTTTGATTTAGTCGTAATAATAGGGCTTAAGTCATTAGGTGTTCCTGAAGAAAAGGAACTCTTAGCATTACTACTTTATAGATTTGCTTATTACTTTGTACCAGTGATTATTGCGCTTATTTTATCAACGTTTGAATTTGGTTCTTCGGCTCGCAGATACTTTGAAGAATCTAAATATTATGCTCCAGCAAAAGATGTCACATCATTTTTATTTTCTTATCAAAAAGATATCGTAGCGAAGATTCCTTCATTTGCACTTGCGGTACTTGTGTTATTTACAAGTTTAATCTTTTTCATTAATAACATTACTATTGTGTATGATGGATTATACGATGCTAATCATTTTGTATATTACATTATGTTATGTATTCATACGAGTGCATGTTTATTACTATTTATTAATATAAGAGGAATCTTTAAACAAAGTAGACGCGCCATTATTTTTGTGATGATTTCTTTGATTTTAATCTTTGTTGCTACGGTATATACGTATGCATCGTTCTTATTGTTAGCGTGGTTAATTTTAATCTTTGTGTTACTTATCATTGCTTATCGACGTGCTAAGGTTGTTAAACGACCATTTAGATTGAAAAAGTTAGTACTTACGTTATTGGTAAGTGTAGTTGTGTTATACATCAATCATTTATTTATTTCAGAAACACTTTATGCCTTAGATATTTATCATCTTGAAGTGGATACGTCGTTATTAAGATATTATTTCTGGCTAACTATTTTAGTTATTGTACTTTTAGTAGGGACAATAGCGTGGTTAATGGAAGTTCGTTTTAATCGACCACATAAGGTGAAAGATTTATCTCAGTGTATCTCTATTATTGAAACATATGGAGGTAACTATTTAAGTCATTTAATTTACAGTGATGATAAAGATATTTTCATGGATGAGAGTAAACAAGCCTTTATGATGTATCGATATAAATCGAATGCGCTTGTTGTACTAGGTGATCCAATCGGTGATGATAAAGTATTTCAATCTTTATTAATTGATTTTTATAGTTATGCTGAAAAATTAGGATATGACATTATCTTCTATCAAGTGTCTGATAGATATATGCCTTTATACCATAATTTTGGAAATCAATTTTTCAAATTAGGTGAAGAAGCAATTATTGATTTAACACAGTTCACAACTTCTGGTAAGAAACGTCGTGGTTTCCGTGCTACACTAAATAAATTTGAGGATTTAAATATTAAATTTGATATTATTGAACCACCATTTTCACAAGAATTAATTTCAGAACTAAAAGAAGTGAGTGATCAATGGTTAGACGGTAGAAATGAAATGCATTTCTCAGTAGGTCAATTTACTGAAGATTATTTAGAAAAAGCGCCAATAGGGGTTATGAAAAATGATGAAGGTAAAATTATCGCGTTTTGTACATTAATGCCAACTTACTATAATGAAGCAATTTCAGTTGATTTAATTAGATGGCTACCGGATTTAGATTTACCTTTAATGGATGGTTTATACTTGCATATGTTATTGTGGGGCAAGGAAAAAGGATATAAAGCATTTAACATGGGTATGGCAACCTTATCTAATGTAGGTCAATTGGATTACTCTTATCCTAGAGAACGTATTGCTGGCCGCGTATTTGAACACTTTAATGGCTTATACCGTTTCCAAGGCTTACGTAGATATAAGGAAAAATATGGCCCTGGTTGGGAACCTAGATTTTTAGTTTATAGAAAAGACAGTTCACTATGGTACAGTATGTTAAAAATTATGAGAGTAATTCGTCATAAATAAGAAGATTTAAAAAATGAAATATAAAAAGCATCCGATAGAGTGGGAAAGATAGGAATAGCGTTACTCACTTGTTCGGATGCCTTATTTAATTAATAGTTAGATGATTTATAGTTAGCTCGATCTTGTTGTTCTTGAGCATAGCGTTCAGGATTCTTTTTGTAAAAGTCTTGATGATAAGTTTCGGCTTTGTAGAAAGTTGAAGCGGGTAAGATTTTTGTAGCAATTGCTTTATCAGAATATATGCTGTGTTTTAATTGCTCTATATATTCTTCAGCAAGTTTCTTTTGATGATCATTTGTATAGAATATGGCTGTTTGATATTGCGAACCTCTATCTTGGAATTGGCCACCGTCATCTAATGGATCAATTACAGAAAAGAAGATTTCGAGTAACTTATTGTAGGAGAATAAAGCTACATCATATTCAATTTTAACAATCTCGTAATGGCCTGTAGTTCCACTTTTTACTTCTTCATACGTTGGGTTTTGAGTTGAACCGCCCATATAGCCAGATGTAACTGTTTCTATACCATCAAACTGATCGAAAGGTTTGGTCATACACCAGAAACAACCACCAGCAAAATATGCTGTATTAATATTCATTTATGCCATCCTTTCATTGGACCTTAGTACCATTTATTTAGCAATTACTTGATTTTTTGAAGTAATTTCTATAACTTTGTTATATATAATTATAATACATAGATATACAATTTTGAAGATATTTAAAAGATAAAAGGTAGGTAAATATGACAGAAGAGAAGGATCAGACAGTATACAGACGACACGTAGAGACACAAACACCTTCCAGACGAAAAAAGAAAAAGAAGCTTCGCAAGTTACCTTTTATAATATTGATTTTAGCATTATTATTAATAATAGCTATTATCTATATTGTTCACGGTTATCGTAGCGGTGTTGATTATGCAGAAAAACATGCTAAAGATATTAAAGTGCACAAATTTAACGGCCCAGTGAAAAATGACGGGAAAATTTCAGTTCTTGTACTAGGCGCTGACCAGGCAAATGGTGGGCAATCACGTAGCGATTCAATTATGGTTGTACAATATGATTACATACATAAAAAGATGAAGATGTTGTCAGTGATGCGTGATACTTACGCAGAAATCCCTGGTTATCAGAACTATAAAATTAATGCGGCATATTCACTTGGAGGACCAGAATTATTAAGAAAGACATTAAATAAAAACTTAGGTATTAATCCAGAATATTATGCTGTTATTGACTTTAAAGGTTTTGAAAAAATGATTGATGAATTAGAACCTAATGGTGTACCAATCGATGTTGAAAAAAATATGTCTGAAAATATAGGCGTAGCGCTTAAGAAAGGTCATCAACGTTTAAATGGTAAAGAATTACTTGGCTATGCAAGATTCAGACATGATGAAGAAGGCGATTTTGGCCGTGTAAGACGACAACAGCAAGTGATGCAAACTTTAAAACAAGAACTTGTTTCACCTAGTACGGTTGTTAAATTACCAAAGGTTGCTGGTATATTAAGAGGTTACATTAATACAAACATGCCTAACTCAGCAATCTTCCAAACAGGAACTAGCTTTGGTATTAGAGGAGATAAGAATGTTGAATCCTTAACGGTTCCAGTGAAGAATTCTTATCAAAACATAAATACTAATAACGACGGTAGCGCCTTAGAGATTGATAAAGAAAAAAATAAAGAAGCAATTAAAAAGTTCTTTAACGAATAATAAAAGAAAGTGTGATAAAAGCTAGTTAACAGCTTTTAAGCAAAAGTGATAAATTTTTTAGTCGCTACTATAATGGCGTGAAGATCATCTCATTATGAGAAAATATCTTCACGCCATTTTTTTATGTTACTTCAATGAATTTTTAAAAGAGTAAGCCATAAAATTAATAAAAATCTTTGTTTTAATGTAACAATAAGATAATTATGTAAACTTTGCATTAATTATCAGATTTTCTTACTCCACCTACACCATAATGGTTCTTTTGCATTTCTTCAATAACCACGTGGATAGCTTCACGATTAGCACCAGTTGTTTTTTCTACAGCATTTGTAACTTCAGTTACTAAATCTTTTAATTGTTCATCAGAACGTCCTTCAAGTAATTTAACATTTACAATCGGCATATATAGGCCTCCTTTTCTGAATTTATAGTTATTATAGCATTTTTTTGAAAAGCGCTCCATAAAAATAATAGAACATTCGTTCTTTTATGTATTGAAATAGAACACTTGTTCGTATATAATGAAAGTGTCTAAGGGAGGTTGCTAATGTGTATGACTATAATTTACTTGAAGACAGAGATGTATTGTGTATTGATCAAAAGAGTTTTTTTGCGAGTGTTGCGTGTATTGAAAAAGGTTTAGACCCACTAAAAGCCAAATTAGCTGTAGTTGCTGATACTAAACGACAAGGGTCAGTAGTTTTAGCGGCTACGCCTAAGTTAAAGGAAATTGGAATAAAAACAGGCTCAAGATTATTTGAAATTCCACATCGAAATGACATTTATATTATTAATCCTAGTATGAGAAAGTATCTAGAAGTATCAATTGAAATTTCTAAAATTGCATTGCAATATGTTCCGGGAGAAGATTTACATCAATATAGTATCGATGAATTTTTTATGGATGTGACAAATAGCTATCATCGTTTTAATTCTACTGTCATTTCATTTGCTGAACGATTGCAACAGGAGATTGAAGATAAAACAGGTATATATTGTACGATAGGCATTGGCTCTAATATGTTATTAAGTAAAGTCGCTATGGACATTGAAGCTAAGCATACAAAAAATGGTATTACTGAATGGCGTTATCATGACATACCACAGAAGTTATGGAAAATAAAGCCGCTAAGAGATTTTTGGGGAATAAATAGAAAAACTGAGATGAAGTTGAATAAAAAAGGGATTATTACGGTAGGAGACTTAGCTCAATATTCTTATAGATATTTAAAAAGAGACTTTGGAATTTTAGGAACTGATATGCATTTACACGCTAATGGCATTGACCAAAGTAAAGTAAGAGAAAAATATAATATTACTAATCCCTCAATCTGTAAAAGCCAAATTTTAATGAGAGATTACCGATTTGAAGAAACTAAAGTGGTAATGCAAGAACTTATAGAAGATGTTGCAAGTCGTATAAGAGCACGTAAGCAATTAGCGCGTACAATCCATTTTTCATTTGGATATACCGAAGGCGGGGGTGTACACAAACAGTATACTTTAACAGATGCTACTAATTTAGAAAGAGATATTTTTAAAGTCGTTAATTATTATGCTAATCAATTATGTGATAAGCAAGCACTGTATCGAACACTTAGCGTATCATTGACACAATTAATTAGTGAAAACGATAGACAATTAAATTTATTTATTGATGAATATGCGAGAAAAAGAGATGAAAAACTAGCTAAAACAATTGATTACTTACAAAGTAAATATGGAAAAGGCATCGTATCTAAGGCTATTTCATATACCGATCCAGGAACGAAACATGGACGGTTAGGATTAATGGCAGGACATAAAATGTAGAGAAGCATCCTCCAAATTAATTACTAATGCTGCAATTCGATAGTTGTCGAAACAGCATTGAATTAAAGGAGGATGCTTTTATTTATAGAATATGTGTTTCGAAATCACTCAAGACTTTAATAGCTAAGTCTCGGTGTTCAGGAGTTTTAAAATAAATTTGTAAGGCACCTAAAATATCTTCACGATTTTCAATGATTTTTAAGTTACTTATAGAAATATTATGTAAACTTAATATAGTAGTAATTTTACTTATCATACCCACTTTATCCGGAATATCAATATATAGTGCATACTCAGTATTTAAGGCGCCTTGTTGTTTAGCAGGTAATTGATCTCTGTACTTTTTTGCATTGTCAAAAAAGTCATATATTTTTTTAGAATCATTGTTTTTAATATGGTTAGAAATATCTTTAATTTGTCGTTGAATCATTTCTAGACCTTGTAAAATATTCTCTTTATTACTTAGTGCAATATCTCTCCACATGTTAGCATTACTGCTAGCTATACGGGTTATGTCTCTAAAACCACCGGCTGCTAATTGTTTAATTAAGGGATGGCTAAATGCATTTCTTTCACTCACGTGTACTAAACTTGCTGCCAAAATATGAGGGACATGGCTCACAATACTAGTTACAAAATCATGTTCTTCAGCTGAAGAGGTTATAAACTTAGCTGAAGTTGATGATAATAATTCTTGTAAAATCTCTGCTGCCTTAGCATTGCGTGGATTGTTATAAATTAAAATATAATAGGCATTTTCAAATAAACGACTTTTAGCATTTAAAACACCAGATTTGTGACTTCCTGCCATAGGATGACCACTAACTAAATGGATGTTATGTTTTAAAAGATTATCTTCGTATCTTTGAATAGTTAATTTAGTACTACCGGTATCTGTAATAATGGGGTGGGGGCGAGTTTGATAATTAGGCAATTCTTTTAAATAGTTTTCAGTCTGTTGAACTGGCGTAGCAAATATAATTATATCTGCGTCTTTAACACCAGTAGCGTAATCTTCAACAATAGTGTCAATAATACCAATGGATAAGGCCTTATGTAGTTGGCTAGTATTAGTATCAAAAGCTGAAATTTTAAAATTTGATCTATAAAACTTTAAATTACTAGCTAAACTCCCGCCAATTAATCCTAGACCTACAAATAAAATATGTTTAACCATAAAAGAATCACCTTATTTCGAAATTTTCAGAATATATACATTGTAAATTAGACTTAAGATTTAAACAATAAGAGAATATAGAAATAATAGAGATAGAATTATAAATAAGCTAAAATGGCAATAAATAACATTTTTTATAGAGGGGGAATTTGAATGAGCGAAACAATTTTACAAACGATACAAGAGTTAACTGAGATTAATAGTCCATCAGGAAATGCTACAAATGCTATTAACTATGTTAAAGAAAAAGTAGAGCAATTAGGCTATCCAACTCAACTCACTAACAAAGGTGCATTGATTATTACAGCTCAAGGTGAAGATTATGAAATGCAAAGATGTATTACGGCGCACGTAGATACATTAGGTGCAATGGTTAAAGAAATAAAGGAAGATGGTCGTCTAGCTATTAGCTTAATCGGTGGTTTTACTTATAATGCTATTGAAGGAGAATATTGTGAAATCCAAACTGAAGCTGGCGAAGTGTATACTGGAACAATTTGTTTACACGAAACTAGTGTTCATGTCTATAAAGATAACCATCAAATTCCACGAGATATAGAACATATGGAAATCCGTATAGATGAGAAGACGACAACAGCATTAGAAACTAGAAATTTAGGGATAGAAGTAGGAGACTTCGTAAGTTTTGATCCTAGAACTCAAATTACTTCTTCAGGTTTCATCAAATCTCGACATCTAGATGATAAAGCAAGTGTAGCAATGATAATGGAATTGCTTAAAAAGCTTAAAACGGAGAATATTAAGTTACCTCATACAACTCAATTTTATATCTCAAATAATGAAGAAATTGGCTATGGAGCCAACGCATCTATCTCACCGAATATCGTCGAATTTATCGCTTTTGATATGGGGGCCTTAGGAGATGGCCAAGCGTCTGATGAATATACTGTTTCAATCTGTGCAAAAGATGGTTCGGGCCCATACCATAAAGGTTTAAAAGCACATTTAGTTAATTTGTGTAAGCTTCATGATATTCCTTATAAGATTGATATTTATCCTTACTATAGCTCAGATGCTTCAGCGGCGTTAAAAGCCGGATCAGATATTCGTCACGGGTTATTTGGTGCAGGAATTGAATCTTCTCATGCACTTGAACGCACACATATTGAATCGATAAAGGCAACTCAAGATTTACTATATGCATATTGCTTATCTCCAATTAATTTATAAAATGAATGTTGACAAATAAATTATAAGTGTGTATTATACTGAAATATAAGAATTATTAAACAATTCTGTTAATTAAGTAGATGATATGATTTGTAGTAAGAAGAAAGCTAATGGGTGATGTAAATTAGCACAACATATCGTTCGAAATGGGCTCAGAATTTCAATATTTTATACATGATGAGTGAACATAATTTTATGTTAAGTAAGGTGGCACCACGGTAACGCGTCCTTATGATAGACGTGTTAGTTGTGGTGTTTTTTGTATACAATTAAATCAGTATAAATGTAGTAATTATTAGAACGGTAGCGATAGAAAGTTAGTGGTTGATGTAAACTAACACCTCTAATAATGAAATTGGGTTTATACAAAGACAATTAAATGAAATATGAGTGAACTTTAAATATTTTGATTATTTAAAATATTTAGTTAATTAAGGTGGTACCGCGCGTCAGCGTCCTTGTAAACAAGGAGGTTGGCGTTTTTTGTGGAGAAAGGATTAAATATGGAATTTTATTATGAAGTTTTAAAGGCAAAAATCACCCCAGAAGTTTTAGGTGATTTAAAAGAAAAGAAAATTATTCTAGAAAGTGCAAGCCAGCAGCAAGTAAAGGGCAGATACTCCATAGTAGCATTTGATAATTATGGGACATTGACACTAACTGACAAAGAATTAAAAATTGCAACTCGTGATACAACTACTGTGATAAGTGATGATCCATATAATTATTTGAAAGACTATATTAACCGCTTCAACCATACAATTACAGATGACAAATTAAAACAATTGCCTTTTATTTCTGGATTTATCGGTGGTTGTAGTTTTGATTTAGTAAGACATGAATTTCCAGTTTTGAAGAAAAAAGTAGTAAATGAAAACAACAAAAATTATGACGTGAGATTTTATATGATCGAAGATGTGTATGTCTTTGACCATTACAAAGAAAACTTGTATGTGATAGCAACTAATCAATTTTCAGGAGATAACAATAAACAGTTAAAAGCTAGAGTGAAAAAGAATATTAAGGCATTGTCTCAAATAAAAGTTTATGAAGAAAACTATATCTTACCGCCTAAACGATCTGAAATAGTTCCTAATATTTCGAATGATAAATTTATAGAAATAGTTAAATACCTAAAGCAAAAAATTACTGAAGGAGATATGTTTCAAGTTGTGCCTTCAAGAATTTATAGTTACCAACATTACTTTGGGCAAGATAAATATCGATTGAGCTATCAATTGTATCAAAATTTAAAACGACAAAATCCTAGTCCATATATGTACTATATCAACATGGATGACGAGATGATTATTGGGAGTTCTCCCGAAAGTTTCGTTGCTGTGCATAATGGAGAAGTTATCACTAATCCAATAGCTGGGACGATTCGAAGAGGCGCAACGCCTGAAGAGGATGACCGAAACGCGCAACAGTTATTAGCAGATGAAAAAGAAAGAAGCGAGCATAGCATGCTAGTAGATTTAGGTCGCAATGATATTCACAGAGTGAGCGTTACTGGTACTTCACAACTAACAAAACTAATGGAAATAGAAAAATATGAACATGTCATCCATCTTGTAAGTGAAGTGAAAGGAAAAATTAAAAAGGAATTGTCTCCTATGACAGTTATAGCCAATTTATTACCAACAGGTACGGTATCTGGTGCCCCAAAACTAAGAGCGATAGAACGTATATATGAAGTTCATCCGTATAAAAGAGGAATTTATAGTGGAGGTATAGGCTACATCAATTGTAATCAAAATTTAGATTTTGCCTTAGCGATAAGAACAATGCTCGTCGATGATACCACTATACAAGTTGAAGCAGGGTGTGGCCTAGTTTATGATTCCGTCCCTGAAAAAGAATTAGAAGAAACGCGATTAAAAGCCAAAAGTTTATTAGAGGTGACACCATGATATTAGTGATAGATAACTATGATTCTTTTACCTATAACTTAGTAGATATCGTCAATCAAATAGAAGAAACCATTATTAAATATCCTGATGATGAAGATGTATTAACTTATACGTCTAAGGTTGACGGCGTCATCATCTCACCTGGGCCGGGACACCCATTAGACACAGATTGTTTAATGAAAATTATTGAAGCATATCAGGCATTGCCTATTTTAGGCGTATGTTTAGGTGCACAAGCCTTAACTTGTTACTACGGAGGCAAGGTTATTCAAGGGGAAAAGGTTATGCATGGCAAGGTAGATACAATGAAGGTAACCCATGAAACAAGGTTATACCAAGGTCTACCTAAACAATTTAAAATTATGCGTTACCATTCACTTGTTAGTGATACCAAAACGTTTCCACCTAATTTAACAATTACTGGCGAAAGTAAAGATGCGCTACAGTCTTTTGAAGACACTCAAAAGCTTCATTACGGTATTCAATACCATCCTGAATCATTCGCGACAGAATTTGGCACTCAAATCATTCAAAATTTCATCAACATCGTTAGTGAAAGGGGCACCATAAATGAAAAATTTAGCTCAACTCAATAAACATCAAACGTTAAATCAACAAGAAATTACCCAATTTATTGAATATTTAATTAATCCATCAATTGATAATGATAAAAAGGTTGAAGCTTTACTACAATTCACAAAGAAAGATATTCAACAACAAGAATTGACTTATGTAGTGAATAGCTTAATACAAATTATGTACCCACAACAACCAACTTACGAAGACAGTATATGTGTATGCGGCACAGGCGGTGATCGATCGAATAGCTTTAATATTTCTACCACAGTAGCATTTGTAGTGGCAAGTGCAGGTGTTCCGGTAATTAAACATGGTAATAAAAGTATAACTTCAAATTCTGGAAGTACAGATTTGCTTCAAGAGTTAGATATTGCTACGACTAATGTGTCGGAAGTGCCTTTTCAAGTACACGAAAAAGGCTTAGCATTTATTAGCGCGACACAATCGTATCCAATAATGAAGTATATTCAACCTCTGAGAAAAATGATAAGTACGCCAACGATATTCAATTTAGTAGGACCATTAATTAATCCTTTCAAATTATCCTATCAAGTGATGGGCGTCTATGATCCTACTAAGTTAAAAATGGTGGCTGAAACTCTAAGAGATTTAGGTCGACGACGCGCTATAGTCGTACATGGCGCAAATGGTATGGATGAAGCATCGCTTTCTGGAGATAACGAAATCTATGAAATAACAGAAAATGGCACCATCGAGCATTATTATTTAAATGCTACAGATTATGGTCTGAAATATGCTGATAATAATGAACTACAAGGTGGCACACCTAAAGACAATAGAACTATCACACTCAACATTCTTAGTGGACACGATAAAACATGCAAAAGAGATGTAGTCGTTCTAAATTCAGCATTAGCGTTTTATGTATCTGGAAAAGTAGAAACGATTAAAGCAGGAATAAAATTAGCTGAGGATTTAATTGATAGTGGCTGTGCCATGAAACAATGTTTAGTCATGGAGGGCAATTAATATGACGATTTTAAACGAGATTGTAAGTTATAAAAAGCAACTGTTAAATGAGGGATATTATGCGTCTAAACTTAAAACATTAAGCGAAATTAACTTGCCTACTAAATCCGTGTTATCGAAGGCCCTAGAAAAGAACAATGATTTGAGTATTATAGCAGAGATAAAATCTAAAAGTCCTTCAGTCAAAGCTTTTCATGAACGTAATTTAGTTCAACAAGTGCAAGATTATGAACGTTACGGTGCGAATGCGATTTCAGTGCTAACCGATGAACAGTACTTCGGGGGAAGCTTTGAAAGGTTACAAAAGCTCTCACTTAAAACTACGTTACCAGTACTATGTAAAGATTTTATCGTAGACCCGCTTCAAATTGATGTTGCTAAAAAAGCTGGCGCATCTATTATATTGTTAATTGTTAATATTTTAACAGATACGCAATTAACGCAATTGTATAACTATGCAACATCTGTAGGGTTAGAAGTATTGGTTGAAGTGCATGATAAAGAAGAACTAGAAAGAGCTTATCATTTAAATGCTAAAATTATTGGAATTAATAATAGAGATTTAAAAACATTTGTAACGAACGTTGAACATACGAATCAAATATTGCAATGTAAGCAACCTGGCCATTACTATATTTCTGAAAGTGGCATTAATTCAGTTGAAGATGTTCAGAACATCGTTAATTCTGGAATCGATGGTTTATTAATTGGCGGTGCCTTGATGAATTGTGATGATTTATCATCATTTATGCCTAACCTTAAGTTACGTAAGGTGAACATATGATATTAAAATTTTGCGGATTTAAGACGGAAGAAGATATCCAGAAAGTCAATTTACTTAATATAGATATGGTCGGCTTTATACATTATCCTAAAAGCAAAAGACATGTTGATATCAGTCATATAAACAAAATGTCACTTCTTATGTCTAATGATATAGATAAAGTTGTGGTAGTAGTGAATCCTACTTTTCAAAAAGTAAAAAATTTAATTGAAAATACAGCAATTAATACGATTCAATTTCATGGAAGAGAATCACCAGAATTTATAAAAAATATTAGGGATAATTTCAAGAATATTAAGATAATTAAAGCGTTGTCAGCTGATCATAAAGTTGCAGAAACTATGAAACTATATAAAGACTTCGTCGATTTATTTATTATTGATACACCTTCAACTCAATATGGAGGTACTGGAGAGTCTTTTGATTGGAGTTTATTAAATCATATTGATATTGAAGTACCTTATTTAATTGCTGGAGGCATAGACGCTAATAAGATTACACAAATAGAGAAAATGGGTCTTAAACATGCAGGTTATGATATCTCGAGCGGTATCGAAATAGCAGGAAATAAAGATAAAAACAAAATGATTACTATCGTTAAACTAGTTAAAGGAGTGTTAAAAAATGAAAAATATACAAACAGAAGCTGATGAATTAGGATTTTTCGGAGAATATGGAGGACAGTATGTACCAGAAACATTGATGCCAGCGATTATCGAATTAAAGCAAGCTTATCAGAAAGCTAAGCAAGATGAAGAATTCCAAAAAGAAATCGCTTATTATTTAAAAGACTACGTAGGTAGAGAAACGCCATTAACATACGCGAAATCCTACACTGAAAAGTTAGGTGGCGCAAAAATATATTTAAAAAGAGAAGATTTAAATCATACAGGAGCACATAAAATTAATAACGCGATAGGACAAGCGTTACTTGCAAAACGTATGGGCAAAAACAAGTTGGTTGCTGAAACTGGCGCAGGGCAACACGGAGTAGCGAGTGCAACCGTTGCAGCACTTTTCGATATGGAACTAGTAGTGTTTATGGGCAGAGAGGACATTAAACGCCAACAACTTAATGTATTTAGATTGGAACTGCTTGGCGCGAAAGTGGAAGCAGTAGATGATGGACAGGGTACATTATCGGATGCGGTAAATAAAGCACTGCAGTATTGGGTGAGCCATGTAGACGATACACATTATTTGCTAGGCTCTGCTTTAGGACCAGATCCGTTTCCAACTATGGTTAGAGATTTCCAAAGTGTCATTGGCCAAGAGATTAAAACTCAAATACTTGATAAAGAAGGGCGTTTACCGGATGCGGTGGTTGCATGTGTGGGTGGCGGTTCCAATTCAATTGGTACGTTCTATCCGTTTATTCAAGATGATGTAAAACTATATGGTATTGAGGCAGCTGGTAAAGGTGTTAATACAGATAAACACGCTCTGGCTATTGGAAAAGGGCGTCCAGGCGTACTTCATGGTTCTAAGATGTACCTTATTCAAGATGATCATGGTCAAATTGAATTAGCACATTCCATCTCAGCAGGTTTAGATTATCCAGGTATTGGACCAGAACATTCATATTATCATGATATAGGAAGAGTTCAATATGAAAATGCTAGCGATGAAGAAGCTATGGAAGCACTTATCCGCTTCAGTCAATGTGAAGGAATTATTCCAGCAATTGAAAGTGCGCATGCACTAAGCTATGTTGAAAAATTAGCTCCAACGATGGATAAGGATCAAGTTATTGTGGTTACTGTTTCAGGTCGTGGAGACAAAGATATGGAAACAATTCGTCAATACACTGAAGAAAGAGGTGATTTACATGACTAAATTATTTATACCTTATTTAATGGGAGCGAAAGGCTTTATCGAAGATGTTAAATTACTAGATAAACATGGTGCCGATATTATAGAAATTGGGGTTCCTTTTTCAGACCCAGTAGCGGATGGACCAGCAATTATGAAGGCAGGTAATAAGGCAATTGAAGATGGCATAACGATTGATTACATCTTTGAAGAATTAGAAAAACATAAAGGTGAAATTAAAAATAAATATGTTTTGATGACTTACTATAATATTATATTGTCTTATGGCGAAGAAGCATTCTTCCAACGATGTCAAAATGTGAATGTTTATGGAGTGATTATTCCAGATTTACCATTTGAATTAACAGAGCAATTGAAAGCCAAAGTGTCTAAATTTTCTGTAAAGATTATTTCGCTTATAGCAATGACCGCTTCCCAAGATAGAATCAAAACAATTGCTGAAAGTGCAGAAGGATTTGTATACACAGTAACTATGAATGCAACAACTGGAGAAAATGGTACGTTTCATCCTGAACTCAAAGAAAAGCTACACAAGATAAAAGAATATACTTCTATTCCAGTAGTAGCTGGCTTTGGTATTCGAACACCTGAACATGTTCGCAGTATAGCTGCTGTAGCAGATGGTATTGTAATCGGAAGTGAAATCGTACGTCGTATTGAGGAAGGGAATACAACGGAATTTGAAGCATATCTAAACGAGATTAGGGCCACACTGGATTCGTATGAATAAATAAGAAATTTAAAATAATAACGTGACTTTTACATTATGATAACTTGTAACCTATTAAATTATCATGAGTGAAATTTATAATCTATGTGATTAGGCAGGGGTTGACTGGAATGAAGATGCATCCAAACTGGACTTTCTTCATCTCTAGTTAACTTTGCCGGGGCGGGACGATAAAATCTTAGAAATTGCATTAGATTTCTATCTCGCTCCCTTGTTTTAATGGTTGGAAAATTAAAGCAAAATGATTTAGAATAAGTGACAAGATAATTACTATAATAGCCTAGAATGTTTATTAAACATTCTAGGCTATTAATTTGCATGTAGTTTAATAATTCTCTTATAGAAATGGTTTCTATTTCAGTTTTATAGTCAACTATTGTATAATTAACGAGATTAGAAAGATAAAAATTTTTATTAATGATACATATAATAATTATTAAAACTATAATGCAAATAGTGAACGTCAAGAGAGAAAGATTCTTTAAAATGGGAGTTATAAAAAAATGAAGTTTACAAATTTAACAGCGACTGAATTCGGTGATTTTACAGATAAAATGCCGTACAGTCATTTTACGCAAACGGTCGAAAATTATGAAGTGAAAGTTGCTGAAAAGACAGAAACCCACCTAGTTGGTATTAAAAACAAGGATAATGAAGTCATTGCAGCATGTATGTTAACAGCAGTGCCTGTAATGAAATTCTTTAAATACTTTTATTCAAATCGTGGGCCTGTGATTGATTATGAAAATAAAGAACTTGTTCACTTCTTCTTTAATGAATTAACTAAATATTTAAAACAACATAACTGTTTGTATGTAAGAGTTGACCCTTATTTACCTTATCAATATCGTAATCATGATGGTGAAATTACAAATGATGCAGGTAATGATTGGCTCTTTGATAAGATGCAGGAGTTAGGATTTGAACACCAAGGATTTACAACAGGTTTCGATTCTCTTTTCCAAATTAGATTCCATTCTGTGCTTGATTTAAAAGATAAAACAGCTAAAGATATTTTGAATAATATGGACAGTTTACGAAAACGCAATACCAAAAAAGTTCAAAAAAATGGTGTTAAAGTTAAATTTTTAACTGAAGAAGAATTGCCAATCTTTAGATCGTTTATGGAAGATACAACAGAAACTAAAGATTTTAAAGATAGAGAAGATAGTTTCTATTACACTCGATTTAAACATTTTAAAGATAGAGTATTAGTCCCATTAGCATACATTAAATTTGATGAATACATTGAAGAACTTCAAAATGAAAGAGAAACATTAAAAAGAGACTTAAATAAAGCTATCAAAGATTTAGAAAAACGTCCTGAAAATAAAAAGGCACAAAATAAACAAGTCAATTTAGAACAACAATTAGAGGCTAATCAACAAAAGATTGATGAAGCAACAGAATTACAAAAGGAACATGGCAATGAATTACCAATTTCAGCTGGTTTCTTCTTTATTAACCCATTCGAAGTGGTTTACTATGCTGGTGGAACGTCTAATAAATACAGACATTTTGCTGGTAGCTATGCGGTTCAATGGACAATGATTAACTATGCCTTAGAGCATGGTATTGATAGATATAATTTCTATGGAATAAGTGGTCATTTCAGTGAAGACGCAGAAGACGCAGGAGTTGTGAAGTTCAAAAAAGGCTTTAACGCAGATGTAATTGAATATGTTGGTGATTTTGTGAAACCAATTAACAAACCAATGTATTCTGTTTATAAGACACTTAAAAGGGTTAAAAAATAGATTTTATTAAGAGGGGATTAGACTAATATGAAATTTACAGAGTTAACAGTAAAAGAGTATGAAAACTTTGTACAAAATCCATCATTAGAAAGTCATTACTTTCAAACTAAAGAAAATATCCAGACCCGTGAAAATGATGGGTTCCAAGTAGTATTGTTAGGAGTTAAAGATGAAAGTAATAAAGTCATTGCTGCTAGTCTTTTTTCTAAAATACCAACTATGGGAAGTTATGTATACTACTCAAACCGTGGACCAGTCATGGACTATTCTGACTTAGGTCTTGCAGACTTCTATTTACGTGAATTAGAAAAGTATCTACATCAACATCAATGTTTATACGTTAAACTTGACCCTTATTGGATTTACCAAATCTATGATAAAGATGTACAACCTGTTGAAGGTCGCGAAAAAAATGATGCGATTGTTAATTTATTTAAATCACACGGCTATAATCATCATGGTTTTACAACTCAATATGATACTTCAAGTCAAGCGAGATGGATGGGCGTCAGCTACTTAAAAGGTGAAACGCCTGCATCGTTAAGAAAACAATTTGATAGCCAGCGTAAACGTAATATAAATAAAGCGATAAACTACGGAGTTAAAGTTAGATTTCTTGGTAGAGATGAATTCCATCTATTCTTAGATTTATATCGTGAAACAGAAGCACGTACTGGATTTGTATCAAAAACTGACGAATATTTCTACAATTTCTTTGATACCTATGGTGATAAAGTTCTTGTTCCACTAGCTTATATTGATTTAGACGAATACATAAAATCATTACAAGACGCTTTAAGTGATAAAGAAAATCGTCGTGATCAAATGATGGCAAAAGAAAATAAAAATGATAAGCAATTAAGAAAAATTGCCGATTTAGATAGCCAAATTGAACACGATAAAAAAGAACTCTTAAACGCGAGCGAATTGCGTCAAACAGATGGTCAAATTCTAAATCTAGCTTCAGGTATTTTCTTTGCGAATGCCTATGAAGTGAATTACTTCTCAGGAGGATCATCAGAGAAATACAACAATTATATGGGGCCATACATGATGCACTGGCACATGATGAACTATTGCTTTGAACATGGTTATGATCGCTATAATTTCTATGGTTTATCTGGTGACTTTACTGAAAATAGTGAGGATTATGGTGTTTATCGCTTTAAACGAGGATTTAATGTTTATATTGAAGAATTGATAGGAGATTTTTATAAACCGATTAATAAAGTGAAATATTGGCTATTCACAACTTTAAATAGTATTCGTAAGAAAATAAAAAAATAACTTTTAAGAAGAGGCTGAGCCATTAATATAAAAAAATGGTTCAGCCTTTAGTTATGGCAGTAGTTGTCTGAAATGAAGGGGTGTTTGAACCTCACGTTCTTCATTTCTAGTCAACCTTGCCGGGGTGGGACGACGAAATCTTTGAAATTACATTAGACTTCTGTCTCGCTCCCTAGATTTCTGTCCCACTCCTATGCTTTTAGCGAAGGTTGAGGGAGAAAGGGAGAGGCGTTGAAATTATACATTCTGCATCTCTCCCCAACCTTGCTAGAGCGAGATAATAAAACCTGCGAAAACTTTAGATTTCAATATCTTGCTTTTTTATCGTAACGAGTGATAGAGACAAGTTACAATATGTTGTAGGTAAAATTCTAGGTGTTATAGCATGTTGATTCCTACAGTTTTATAATAGCACACTTATAATTTTTAACAATAATATTGATAAACTATTTTATTTAGTAAAATTTAAATTATCTGTAAAACGAAAAATTTGGTTAAGTTAACATTTTATCTGAGATAAAACAATCAATATTTATAACGTAATTATTACGATTTGAATAAATGTTGATTTAACGGCCGTATATTAGCAAATTTAATGATTATATTGAAGCTATGTTGATGTTTTCAAACTTATCGGATTATAGTCCGTGAATTTTTCAAAGTATAAGTTACTAATGTCTTAGTCTTGTAATTCGAATTGGCTAATAATTTATTAATGATTAATAAGTATTGTAAGTTAAAGGTTTAGAATTCCAATCAACGTATTCGTACATATAGGCATCATAACAACGAACTAGACAATTTGTTTATCATGATTATATTAAAATTAAAGTTCATATCAAAACGTTAACAGATGATTATACGGCTTAAGAAGTTTAAATGCTCAGAAATCGTCGTGACAGCGTTAAGAATAGCAGTATAGATATTTTTCAATATTTTAGTTTACATAATATATATTATAGGAAGTAATGTATTGAGCTTTAGGGGGCCACTCCTTTTATTATTACTTTAATAATTATTGCTCAAATAAAACATTAATCTTTTCACTACACATTTATATTCGTACGCTTATTACTACGGCATTATGGTAGAATTCTTTATATAACATACATATATACGTATATATGTAATATAAGGAGTTTGTATATGAATATCATCTTCGATATTGATGGCACGGTTTGTTTTGATGGCCGTCATATAGATAAAAGAATTATAGAGCGACTTTCTAGTTTACATAACATAGGACATAAAATTATTTTTGCTTCAGCTAGACCTATACGCGACTTATTACCAGTACTTCCTACACAGTTTCACGAATTTACATTGATTGGCGGCAATGGTTCGATTATTTCTGAAAATAATCATATTCAAACACTAGCTACTATTTCAAATGAAGATTTTGCGCTTATTAAGGAAGTTATTGAAAGATATAATTTAAATTATATTATCGATGATGACTGGAACTATGCTGCTGAAGTAGCAACAACTAATACTATTTATCAACGTTTAGACCCTCATCGTCTTGCTCAAAAGCTTTCAATGAATGACATTCAATCACCTATTAAGACTATTTTATTAAATATTAACGAACACAATTTCAAAGATATTGCTACATATCTAGCTACAAATGGTAAACAACTAGAATTAATTAATCACTCAAATGAATTGAATATCGATATCACTGCTAAACATATTAATAAATATTTTGCTATTACTCATATACTTGGTACAAATCCAACTTATATTGCATTTGGAAATGATCATAATGATATTAAAATGCTCAATCATGCGCAAGCTGCCTATTTTATTAATAACAGTACGATGAGCGCTTATTTATTTGAAAATGAAGAATCAATTACTTTCATTGATGCTAATATTAATTCGGTATGTAAGGTATTAGACAGTTTAATGAGTAGATAATAAGAAGAATAATTGAGATTTTTAATAAATTTTTATTGAAAACGATTATCATTTGCAATTATAATGTTGCCTAGGAGGTTACATTATGAAAAATACATTTAAATTAAGCATATTATTAATTACTACAATATTAATACTTGTAGCATGTAGCAATAAATCTAATTCTACATCTTCCTCTAATAAGGAAACCATTACAGTTGAGAACACTTATGAATTTAAAGATCAAAAACACACGCATAGCAGTGGCGAAAGTAAGACTCAGAAAGTTAAGGTCCCTGTTGATCCTGATCGTGTAGCTGTATTAGACTACGGTGCGTTAGATATCATGCAACAAATGGGATTACAAGACAAAATAGTGTCTATTGCTAAAGGTAAAGGGGCGTCATTTCTACCCTCTTCCCTTTCTGAATTTAAAAACAGTAAATACGCTAATTTAGGTAATCCTGGAAGACCTAATTATGATACGTTAGCTAAATCTAAACCTGACGTAATATTTGCTTCTTTTAGACAAGCTCATACAAAAACCCTAGATGAAATGAAGAAAGCAGCGCCTAATGCTAAGATATTATTTGTTAGTCCTGATAATAATGACTATATTCATTCTATTAAAGATCATACAACATTATTAGGGAAAATTTTCAAAAAAGAAGATAAGGCCAAGGAGCTTAATAATAAATTAAGCAATAAAGTAAAAGATACTAAAGAGGCAATTAATAATGATACGGTTCTATTTTTAAATGTAGATGATAAAGGAATTAAAGCCTTTGGTTCTACAGGTCGATTTGGTGGCTTCTTAAATAAGGATTTAGGTATTCAGCATGCTGATAAAAATATGAAAGAGAATTCAGCGGGTAATACAGTTACTTATGAATATTTGAATAAAGTTAATCCAGATAAATTATTGGTTATAGATCGTACGAAAAATGGTAATGACAAAACCTTACCATCAGTGTTGAACAACGATGTAATTAAAAATATGAAAGCAGTAAAAAATAATCAAATCTATCAATTCGAAACAAATGCGTGGTATTTCAGTGAAGGCGGTATTCATACTACTATTGAACAATTAGATAAAATCGAAAAAGCGTTTAAAAAGTAAGGGATTCTCCTTCACTTTTTACTAAATAAATAGAGCGAGTTAGTCACAAAAAGTGGCCTACTCGCTCTATTAGTTTTATCTTCTATCACGACGACGATATTGAGGTTCATCGTGCTCGTATTTCTGAATTTCTTTTTCTAATTGTATCTTTTTACGTTCGCGACGCCAATTTTTGGTGAAATACCATAATAAGAAACTAATGATTAAACTGATGATTGCTAAAAAAGCTGCATAACCTAATAATGGTTGGAATGAAATATCATAAAAATTTGGTATAAAGAATGCTAAAACAGCTAACACTACAAATGTGATGACTGCAGCTGCGAACCACTTTTTCAAAACAAGTGAACAAAAAACAGTTAAAATAATCATTGCTATTATAGTAACCCAAAGATAATTTGGCATATCAAAAATAGTCATATTACTCTCCTAACATAATAAAATGAATTATTAACTCATGATACAATATTATTTAAATAAATTATACACCTTTCTATAAATCATCAACTCAGGCTAAAGGCTTAATAATGAGTTCGAAAAAAATATTGTGTATAATATGCGTAAGACTTAGTTTAGGGAGTGATATATATGTCAACAGGATTACCATCTAAAAAAGATATTCCGACACAAGAAACATGGGACTTAAAAGACTTATTTGAAAGTGATGAACAGTTTTATACTACTTTAAAAGAAGTATTACAGGCTTCTAAAGCATTTAATCAAACATATAAAGATAAAATAGAAGCAAGTATAGTTGAAAAAGTATTAGCTGAACTTGAAGAAATACTTATACAGTTAGACCGTTTAGGTAACTATGCTGAACTAAGATTAAGCGTGGATACTACAAGTGAAGATGCTCAAATACTAAGCGCTAAATTATCTACCAGTTACGGTAAAATAGCGAGTCAATTATCCTTCGTAGAATCTGAAATTTTACTATTACCAAGTAGCGAAATTGAAAGTATAATGGCTAATTCAGAAGTTCCTCACTATCTTGAAAAGTTAATTGAAAGAAAACCATATCAATTATCACCAGAAGTTGAAGAAGTGTTAGCAAGTCTGTCGCCTACTTTTCAAAGTGCATATGAACTATATGGAACTACTAAAATGTTAGATATCGCATTTGAATCGTTTGAACATAACCACATTAATTATCCAATGGATTACGCTACGTTTGAAAATGAATACGAAGACAATGCAGATCCTGAATTCAGAAGAAAAAGTTTTGAAAGTTTTAATAATGCGTTACGTAAGTATCAACATACGACTGCTGCTACTTATAATCAGCATGTACAACAAGAAAAAATTGAAGCTGATCTCAGAGGTTATGATTCAGTCATTGATTACTTATTACATGACCAAGAAGTGACTCGTGAAATGTACGACCGTCAAATTGATGTAATTATGAGTGATTTAGCCCCTGTGATGCAGAAATATGCGAAGTTATTACAACGAATTCATGGCCTTGATAAAATGCGTTTTGAAGACTTAAAAATTTCAGTAGATCCTAGTTATGAACCTGAAATTTCAATAGAAGATTCTAAAAAGTATATTCATGGTGCATTAGATGTACTTGGTGATGATTACGCACAAATGATTGATAATGCTTATAATCAACGTTGGATTGACTTTGCTCAAAATAAAGGGAAAGACACAGGAGCTTATTGTGCTAGTCCTTATTTTACTCACTCATATGTTTTCATTTCATGGACTGGTAAAATGGCTGAAACGTTTGTATTGGCACATGAGTTAGGCCACGCAGGACATTTCACTCTTGCGCAACAACACCAAAAACTATTAGATTCTGAAGCATCTATGTATTTCGTTGAAGCACCTTCAACAATGAATGAGATGTTAATGGCCAATTATTTATTTAGCAACAGTGAAGACCCTAAATTTAAACGTTGGGTGATTGGTTCAATATTATCCCGTACGTATTATCATAATATGGTAACTCACCTACTTGAAGCGGCCTATCAACGTGAAGTTTATCGTAAAGTCGATAATGGTGAATCGTTAACAGCTCCGGTACTTAATTCTATTATGCGAGATGTTTACGAACAATTCTTTGGCGACGCGGTTGAATTAACGAACAGTGCCGAATTAACATGGATGCGCCAACCTCACTATTATATGGGATTATATTCATATACTTATTCTGCCGGATTAACTATTGGTACAGTTGTTTCTCAGAAAATTAAACAAGAAGGCCAACCTGCAGTAGATGCTTGGTTAAATACACTTAAAGCTGGTGGTAGCAAATCTCCAGTAGAACTTGCTAAAATTGCTGGCGTGGATATCACTACTGACGCTCCATTAAAAGCAACCATTAAGTATATTTCTGAACTAGTTAATGAAGTCGAAACCTTAACGGATCAAATAGAACAACAAAATTAATGATATTATGAAAGACCTGCTATTCATCATTCAATGAGTAGCAGGTCTTTTACGTTCTATTTATTTGGGTTATTATGAAGAAAATTTATTCGTAGTATTCACCAGTAAAGTAGTAATAAACACTCTCAGCAATATTACTTACATGATCCCCTACGCGTTCTAAGTTACGCGCAGCTAAATGTGCTTGTCCAGCTACAAATGGATCATTATCAATAAGATACGTCGTATTAACAATATTGACATATAAATCGTCGATATCATGATCACGTTCAATGATTTCTTTAATTAGAGTGATATCCTCATTTTTAAAAGCATTATCTAAGTCTTGTAACATCAGCATAGCCAATTTCCCCATTGTTTTTAATCGTGTTAATACATAAGGGTCTGTGATCTTCACACGTAAACGGATATGTGCGATATTTGCCGCGTTATCTCCCATACGCTCAAAATCAGTTGAAATTTTTAATGCCGACATCATCATTCTTAAATCTGTAGCAATCGGCTGCTGTTTAGTAATTAGCATAATTACTTTTTCATTAATTTCGTAATCTAGGTTATTAATCGTTTTATCTTTTTCAATAATCTCTCTTGCAAAATTTCTATCATTTTCACTTAACGACACTAATGCATTTTCGATATTAAAATAAACACGAAGACCAAGTCGACGAATATCTTTAATTAAATCGCCAAGTTGGCCTTCGTATTTCTGTCTAATAATGGCCATTATCGAATATCAACCAAAACGTCCTGAAATGTAGTCTTCAGTTTGTTTATCAGAAGGATTAGAGAAAATTTTATCAGTGTCGTCGTATTCGTTAACATAACCATTAAGGAAGAATGCAGTTTTATCAGATACACGTGCAGCTTGTTGCATGTTGTGTGTAACAATAATAATAGAGTAACGTTCTTTTAATTCTTGAACTAACTCTTCCACTCTTAAAGTAGAAATTGGGTCTAATGCTGATGTAGGCTCATCCATTAAGATGACGTCTGGTTCGATTGCTAAACATCTAGCAATACAAACACGTTGTTGTTGTCCACCAGATAAGCCATAAGCATTTGTGTGTAATCTATCTTTCAATTCATCCCATATTGCAGCGCCACGCAATGATTTTTCTACGATTTCATCAAGTAATTTTTTGTCTTTAATACCATGTGTTTTAGGTCCGTAAGTAATATTATCGTAAATTGATTTAGGGAATGGGTTAGGCTGTTGGAAGACCATTCCTACATTAGTTCTTAATTTTTCTTTTGAATAATTTTCATCAAAAATATTTTGGTCACGATATAAAATTTTACCGGCAGTTTTCACAGAAGGTACTAATTCTACCATACGGTTTAATGCTTTAATGTATGTTGATTTACCACAACCAGAAGGTCCGATAATGGCAGTAACATTATTTTCTAAAATATCTAAATTGATATTTTGTAATGCATGTGTATCTCCATACCATAAATCTAAATTTTGAGTAGAATAAACGACTTTTTTATCGCTATCATTATGTTGAATGTGTTGGTGCTCATTTGAAGAAACGACTGTTGAAACAGGTTCTTGTGAACGATCAGTGTGTTCTGCTACTTCTTGTTTTTTCTCTTTTAAGTTTGTATTTGTCATTATTAAAACTCCTTTTATATCTGAGAGAAGGAAGTTTCTTTAACATCGCCTTCTCTATTCCCTAATTTAAGCTATGTGTAGTTGTATTAGTATTAATATTTTCTAGAGAACTTATTACGTAAGAATATCGCTACGCCGTTCATTAATAATAAGATAACAAGTAATACGATAATCGCTCCTGAAGCGACGTTTTGGAATTCAGCTTGAGGCATTTTAGCCCAAGTATAGATTTGCGTTGGTAACGCAGTGAACATTGACATGATACTTGTTGGTGTTGCTAATAAAATGGTTGGAATACCGATTAAAACTAAAGGTGCTGTTTCACCTAATGCACGAGATAGAGACAAGATGAAACCTGTTAAGATACCAGGTAATGATGCTGGTAATACGACACGTCTAATAGTTTGCCATTTATTAGCACCTAAACCATATGAAGCTTCACGTACTGAATTAGGTACTGCGCGAATTGCTTCCTGACTTGAAACAATAATGATTGGTAGTATAAGTAGAGACATGGTTAATGCTGCTGCGATAACGCTGTTACCTAATGATAAGGCCTCAATACCTCCACCACGTACGAATAGAGTTAAACCTAATAAACCGAAGACGATTGAAGGTACACCTGCTAAGTTAGAAATACTGATTTTCACGAAACTAGTGAAGAAATTATCTTTGGCATATTCTTCTAAGTAAATTGCTGTCCCTACACCTAAAATAATTGAAATAGGAATGATACTTAGCATTAACCAGATAGTTCCCGCTAAGGCCCCTTTAATACCTGCTTGTGATGGTGTAGAAGAAGAGAAACTTGTAAAGAACTCGGGTGTTAAATAACCAATCCCTTTAACAAGCGTTTGAACGAGTAATGCTACAAGGACAAGTAGTGCAATCACTATACAAGTGAAAAACAACCATTTATTAAGTTTATTTTTTTTACTACGACTCGTTATATTCTTTTCAACTTTGTTTTGGTCTACTAACGTTTTTGAGTTAGCATCTGTAGTAGCTGTCATATTAATACTCCTCTCTGAAGCGTTTAGAAATCCAATATGAGATTAAGTTCATGATTAGTGTGAATACAAATAATGTAAAACCAACAGCATAAATACTGTAGTACATATCTGAACCAAAAGTTGCGTCCCCAGTTGCAACTTCTACAATATAACCAGTCATTGTTTGGATAGAACTAGTTAAACTTAATGAAGATGTTGGTGAACTACCAGCTGCTAATGATACAATCATTGTTTCCCCGATAGCTCTTGAAATACCTAATACGATAGATGCAACAACTCCTGAAGCGGCCGCCGGTAAAACTACTTTTGTAGCTACTTCAAATCTAGTAGAACCTAATCCATAAGCACCTTCACGAATTTTTGAAGGAACAGATGCCATAGCATCTTCACTCATACTTGTAATAACTGGAACAATCATGATTCCTACTACAATCCCAGGACTAATAGAGTTAAAACTATCAAGGCCAGGAATAATTGTTCTAATAATTGGTGTTACAAAAGTTAATGCAAAGAAACCAAAAACAATAGTTGGAATACCTGCTAAGATTTCAAGAATCGGTTTAATAATACGACGTGCTTTATCACTTGCATATTCACTTAAGTAAATTGCAGCGCCTAAACCAATTGGGACGGCTACGATTGTAGCGATAACTGTAATTTTCAATGTTCCAAGAATTAATGCCCAAATACCATATTTAGGATCAGAGCCTGTTGGGTTCCAATTTTTAGTAAATAAGAATTCAGCTAATGATACTCGTGTAAAGAATGTAATCGTTTCAGTTACTAGCGTAAATAAGATACCAATTGTAGTTAAGATAGAGATAGCAGCTATAATTCCTAAAACAATGGGAACAATTTTATCACTGAAACCACCCTTTTTGGCGTTATTCTTAGCTATCAATTCTCTAACATTTGTTTCTGATGCCATATATAACCCTCTCTTTTTCTCCCAATGTATAAAAAAGAGCGAGAAATTATCAGGTAAATAATGAGTTCAAATTAATCTACAACATTTTAACAATCACCCATATAATCGAGAACAAGGTAGCGGTAATGCCACCTTGTCCTCCCCCTTGAATAATTTCCAGCCCTTTGATATTAAAATTGATTATTATTTATCTGAATCTTTGTCATATTTTTTTAGTTCTTTTAATTCATCTTTGTAAGTTTTTTCTGGAGAAGCTACATAACCAGCATCTTCAGCCGCTTTACCTTTATCTTCTAAAGTGAATTTAATGAATTCTCTCATTACATCATTTTCTTTTAATGATTTTTCTTTAACATATAAGAATAATGGTCTACTTAAAGCGTAAGAGCCTTCTTTGATTGTTTTCTTAGTTGGTTCAGTTGCTTTACCTTTGTCGTCTTTGATTTTAACTTCTTTTAATTTATCTTTATTTTGTTCATAGAAGTTATAACCGAAGTAACCAATACCTTGTTTGTTCTTTTCAACTGATTGAACGATTACGTTAGTGTCACCGTTTTTCTCAGCTTTGATATCTTCTTTATCCATTACTTCTTCTTCAAAGAAGTCATAAGTACCATGACTTGAGTTTGGAGAAAAGGCTTTAATTTCTTTATCTGGCCAACTTGAGTTTACATCTTTCCAAGTTTTAGCTTCGCCAGTGTTGATT
>NZ_JALCVE010000013.1:0-51393 GCF_022690565.1 Staphylococcus sp. acrmy
TAAATAATGTTTGTAACATTTAAGTTACTTATTGGAATTAACGTTGACATATTGTCATTCAGTTTTCAATGTTCATTCTAAAATCTTTAAATGGTGGAGACTAGCGGGATCGAACCGCTGACCTCCTGCGTGCAAAGCAGGCGCTCTCCCAGCTGAGCTAAGCCCCCATAATATTTTAAGAAGTCGGGAAGACAGGATTCGAACCTGCGACCCCTTGGTCCCAAACCAAGTGCTCTACCAAGCTGAGCTACTTCCCGTATGTAGTTATTTAAGTAATTTTAAATGGCGCGCCCGATAGGAGTCGAACCCATAACCTCTTGATCCGTAGTCAAACGCTCTATCCAATTGAGCTACGGGCGCTATATTTAAAATGGTGCCGAGGACCGGAATCGAACCGGTACGGTGATCTCTCACCGCAGGATTTTAAGTCCTGTGCGTCTGCCAGTTCCGCCACCCCGGCAAAATAATGGAGCGGAAGACGGGATTCGAACCCGCGACCCCCACCTTGGCAAGGTGGTGTTCTACCACTGAACTACTTCCGCGTTAACGATTATAAAATAATCGTATGAGCCATAGAGGATTCGAACCTCTGACCCTCTGATTAAAAGTCAGATGCTCTACCAACTGAGCTAATGGCTCAAAGATGGTGCCGGCCAGAGGACTTGAACCCCCAACCTACTGATTACAAGTCAGTTGCTCTACCAATTGAGCTAGGCCGGCAATATAATTGAATGGTGGAGAATGACGGGTTCGAACCGCCGACCCTCTGCTTGTAAGGCAGATGCTCTCCCAGCTGAGCTAATTCTCCAATTTATAAGCCTGGCAACGTCCTACTCTAGCGGAACGTAAATCCAACTACCATCGGCGCTAAGGAGCTTAACTTCTGTGTTCGGCATGGGAACAGGTGTGACCTCCTTGCCATTGTCACCAGACAATAACTTACTCAATCAATTATAATGTTGTTTGTTTTAATTTTCAATAGTTAATTTTACACTTTCTTAAACTTTCGTTTACAAGTTGTTTACAAAATTAACTTTCGTTTTTGACGACTTTTATATCTTACAATATCTAAAAGTTCATGTCAATTAGTTTTTCAACTTTTATTAATAAAAGTTTTAACTAACACTGTGTTTTTCGAACACTCATAATATATTAGCACATCGTTAGCGCTCTGACTACTCTTTTTTTACTTAACTTTCCTGGAAAAGTTCCCCTCTTTTTTACTTATGTAATCATAAATGCACTACTATCACTTTATTCTTTCGTTTTACATACTATTACGCCCTAAAAGTCATAGCTTAGACTATAAAGTATTGTGCCCGAGTCCAATAAATCAAAAGACGTTACATATGCTACTGTGATTTACAATCTTTAAGATCAATCCCTCTCCTTATTTAATTTCATTTGAAGTCTACCTATCTTTTATTACTTTTAAAAATATAAAAAAACGCTAACCACATTAGCAGTTAGCGTTCTCAAATCATCTGTATTTATTTTTGTCTCATATAAGGGAATAATAATACGTCTCTAATAGAAGGTGAATCTGTTAATAACATTACTAGTCGGTCAATACCGATACCTAGTCCACCTGTTGGAGGCATACCATATTCTAATGCTTCGATGTAATCCTCATCCATTTCATGCGCTTCGTCATTGCCTTGTTCTTTTTCAACAAGTTGTGCTTCGAAACGTTGACGTTGGTCGATTGGATCATTTAACTCTGTAAATGCATTGGCATGTTCTCTACCTACTATAAAGAGTTCGAAACGATCTGTGAATCTTGGATCTTCCGGATTTTTCTTAGCTAGCGGTGAAATTTCGATAGGGTGACCGTAAATGAATGTAGGTTGAATTAACGTTTCTTCAACTTTTTGTTCAAAGAATTCATTTAAGATATGACCATATTTCATATTGTCAGTAATTTCAATACCATGCTCTTTAGCCAATGCTTTAGCTTCTTCGTCAGTTTGAACTTGATAGAAGTCCACACCAGTTGCTTCTTTAACAGCATCTACAATGTGTAAACGTGTCCATGCAGATTCTAAATCAATCTCTTCACCATTATATTGAACTTTTGCTGAGCCGAATACTTCTTGAGCAATGTGTCTAACCATAGATTCAGTTAAATCCATAATGTCGTGATAATCCGCATATGCTTCATATAACTCAATCATAGTAAACTCAGGATTATGACGTGTAGATACACCTTCATTACGGAATACACGGCCAATTTCGTAAACTTTTTCAAGTCCACCGACGATTAAACGTTTTAAGTGTAGTTCAATCGCAATACGCATATACAATGTCGCGTCTAAAGCATTATGATGCGTAACGAATGGACGTGCCGCAGCACCACCTGCGATTTGGTGCATCATTGGTGTTTCTACTTCTAAAAAGCCTTTTTTATTTAAGAAATTACGCATTTCTTGAATAATTTTACTGCGGTTAATAAATGTACGTGTACTATCTTGGTTAGTGATTAAATCTAAGTAACGTTGACGATATCTTTGTTCAATATCCTGTAAACCATGGAACTTGTCTGGTAGTGGTCTTAAAGCTTTAGATAATAAAGTGAATGTTTTGGCTTTGACTGATAATTCACCAGTATTTGTTTTGAACATTACACCTTGAATACCTACGATATCTCCTAGGTCAGCACTTTTCCAAAGATTATCAAAATCTTCTTCTCCAATTTGATCTTTACGTACATAAATTTGGATTTGACCTGTTAAATCTTGTACGTGTGCGAAACCAGCTTTACCTTTACCACGTTTCGTCATTAAACGACCAGCAATTGAGACATGACTTTCTTCTTCTTTGTCATGTAGTTCTTCTTTAGAGAATTCATCCCATTGTGTTTTTAATTCACTAGCAGTAGCTGAACGTTCAAAGCGTTTACCAAATGGGTCAATTCCTAAATCGATTAATTCTTGTAGTTTTTGACGGCGGACCTGCATTTGGTCATTCATTTCTTCTGACATAACTTTCTCTCCTTTAAGCTTCTTGTTTTTCTGCTAATAGTTCCATATAGTTTTTTGGAATTTTTGCAAGATATCTATCATTTTTATTCAGTATTAATTTGGTTTAGCGTTATATGTACTTCTTGTCGCCTTTAACATCAATAAAGTAAATGAAGCATTCTTAAATCATTTCATTACTTCAATGTTCCACATAATTAAAGCTTTTAACCTTTATATTTCTTAACTGTCTCATCTGCCATTACCAAATCACTTATTGGTTTTTGTGAACGAGGTTCAATCTTATCTGATGCAATATCATTAAGCGGTATTAATACAAAGGCACGCTCGCTCATACGTGGGTGCGGGACCACAAGATTTTCTTCTTCTATTATGTCATCTCCGTAAAGTAAGATATCAACATCTAGCGTTCTCGGGCCCCAACGAATTTCTCTCACACGATGTAATCGTTGTTCTACTTCAAAGCAACTTTTAAGGAGTGCTTGTGGCGTCAATTTTGTGGCGATCTCTATACATAAGTTTAAAAAATTGGGTTGCTCCGTATAACCTACAGGAGCGGTTTCATATATTGGAGATACATTTACAACTTCAATGCCGTCAGTGTTATTTAACATATTGATAGCTTCTTGCAATTGTTGTTCTCTTTCACCAATATTACTCCCCAAACCTAAATACGCTTGTACCATTTAACGATTCTCCCTCACTATCTCTATTCCTACACCGTCATAATATCCTGGTATGGGTGGGGTTTCTTTAGTGATTCTGACTTTCGTTTCCATTACACGATTATAGTGTGAATTTATACGTTTTGCAATACGTTCAGCTAGATGTTCTATTAAATTACATGGTGGTCCTTCCATGATTTCTTTAACATCTTCGAACACCTCTCCATAATGTACTGTATCAGTAACCTCGTCGGATTCACCCGCTTCTGCTAAATCAACTTTCAACGTCACATCTACTTTAAAGATTTGACCGATATCATTCTCTGCAGGTAAAGCTCCGTGATATGCATAAAATTGCATTCCATTAAGAAAGATTGTGTCGTTCATCTTCATTCTCCTTTAAGAAGTCCATACTTTGACCTAAACGTGCGTTTAATTGCACATTATGGACGCGTACAGCTTTAACGCCTTTCATTATACCATAGGCCGTTGTCGCTGCTGTTGCTTCATCGCGTTCATGCGCCTTTGTTTCTGTCCCAATCATTTCTTTAATAAAACGTTTACGGCTTGTCGCTAATAAGATGGGATACTCTGTGGCTACAAGTTCGTCTAAGCGTGCCATAACTTCATTTTCTTCTTCACGACTTTTGGCGAAACCAATACCTGGATCTAACCATACTTTATGCTGAGGAATACCAGCCATTTCCGCTTTATTTGCTTGGGTCATTAATGATAACAACATTTCTTCGACAACAGGTTGTTCTCGATGTCCGTCGCCATTATGCATGAGCACAATCTCTGCGTTATATTCAGCTACTTTTTCTAAAATTTTAGGATCATATAACCCAGCCCATTGGTCATTAATCATTGTTGCGCCAAGTTTTAAGCATGCTTCCGCCACTTCACTTCGATATGTATCTACAGAAATTTGAACGTTAAATTGAGCTAATTCTTTAACTACAGGTACAACACGCTCTAATTCCTCTTCTATTGAAATTTCTGTGTAGCCAGGTCTTGTAGATACGCCTCCTACATCAATAATATCCACGCCTTCTTCAATCATTTCTTTTGCGCGAACCACGGCTTTTTCAACTGAATTGTATTTGCCTCCGTCAGAGAATGAATCTGGCGTCACGTTTAAGATACCCATAATTTTTGTTTTAGTCATTTTTGTCACCCTTTGCTAAATTTGAAAATGAATAGACCTAGGTCTTCGATAATTTATACTTTAGAAACGTATTAACTTTTTCTCCAAAGCACTATTGTGTCCTAACCTTTACTTATATTTAATGATACCATTCTATCGGCAATGATTTCAGTATCTGTACTTACGCATGTCCCATGCAATATTACATATAAGGTTACTACCTTTTCAAAAAAGAAAAGCTGAGACATTTTAAATAAATGCCCCAGCCTAAAACGATATAATATTCAATTAATCTTCGAATGAATATAAAGGTGTAGATAGGTAACGTTCACCGTTACTTGGTAGTACAGTTACAACTGTTTTACCTTTACCTAATTCTTTTGCTTTTTGGATAGCTGCGTAGATAGCAGCACCTGAAGAGATACCTCCTAAGATACCTTCTTCTTTAGCTACACGACGAGATGTTTCCATTGCTGTTTCGTTGCCAACTTTAATGATGCTATCATAAATTTCAGTGTTTAATGTATCAGGTACGAAACCTGCACCTAAACCTTGTAATTTATGAGGACCTGGGTCTCCACCACTTAATACTGGAGATGCTTCTGGTTCAATCGCAACGATTTCAATGTTAGGATATTTGTCTTTTAAGACTTTACCTGCACCAGATAATGTACCACCCGTACCTACACCTGCTAAGAATGCGTCAATTTGTTTACCTTCAAATTGTTCAACTAATTCTGGACCAGTTGTTAATGCGTGTACTTCAGGATTAGCTGGGTTTTCGAATTGTTGTGGTTCGAAATAGCCGTGTTCTTCTTTTAATTCTTTGGCTTTTTTAATAGCACCTTTCATAGCTTCTGAACCTGGTGTTAAGACTAATTCTGCACCGTATGCTTTTAATAAATTACGACGTTCAGAACTCATTGTGTCAGGCATTGTAAATACTGCTTTATAACCTTTAGCAGCACATACGAAAGCTAAACCAATACCTGTGTTACCACTTGTTGGTTCAACGATTGTATCGCCAGGTTTAATTTTGCCTTCTTTTTCAGCTTTTTCAATCATCGCTAAGGCGATACGGTCTTTAACTGAGCCACCTGGATTTTGATATTCTAATTTTACATAAACATCTGCTGCATCTTCGTCTACTACGTTTCTTAATTTTACGACTGGTGTATTACCAATAATTTGCGTAATATTATCTACTGGTTTTTGTGCCATTGAAAAACGCTCCTTTATCATTCTAATTTAAAACTTAGTTGTTTTATCGGATATACTTATATTCTATCAGAATTTTCTAAAAAGACAAAGCTAATTCTTTCGTTAAGCTATAAAAAGTTACTTTTTACGTTTACGTCGTTAATTTTCCCCTAAAAAAGAGACGATAAACACTTGTTTACCGCCTTAAATCAATAGGCTAGGAGGTTGAGAGCCCAACTCCCCCTATTTTTAAGCTTTCATTGTAGTCAATAATTCTTCTAATTCGCCTTCAGAGTAGTTATATTTATTACCACAGAAATGACATACCGCTTCGGCACCGTGATCTTCTTTAATCATATCTTGAACTTCAGCTTCTCCTAAACCTTTAATGGCATTAAGGAATTTCTCATGACTACAGTTACATTCAAATTGTGCATCTACTGTTTCTAACATTTGCACATTCTCTGTACCTAGAATTTCATTTAACAGACCTTCTGGTGTTAAACCTTCTTCAATTAGTTTAGATACAGGTTTCATATTATTAATGGCATTTTCCAATTTAGTTACTGTTTCATCTTTAGCGCCAGGCATAACTTGAATGATAAATCCGCCGGCAGCTTTTATAGAGTTATCAGGGTTAACTAGCACGCCTAATCCCACTGAAGAAGGTGTTTGTTCACTTGTCGCAAAGTAGTATGTGAAATCTTCACCTAATTCTCCTGAGACAATCGGACTAGCACCAGAGAAGTAATCCTTCATGCCGACATCTTTAACGACTTGAATTGAACCGTCTGTACCTACTGCACGTCTTACATCTAATTTACCTTGTTCGTTTAACGGGAAGTGAGTTTGAGGTTTATCTACATACGCACGCACATTACCTTGAGCATCTGCATCCGCGATAATACGTCCGATAGGTCCTTTACCATCTACTGTGACAGTCAATTTTTGGTCACCTTTTAACATCGCACCCATTAAGAGTGTAGCAGTCATCGTTCTACCCATCGCAGCTGAAGCAGTCGGCCATGTATAATGACGTGTTTGTGCTTCTTGTACCGATTCTGTAGTGATCGTCGCGTACGCACGAATTTCTCCATCAAAAGCTAATGATTTCACAATATAATCATGTGTCATTGTGTTTATCTCCTTTATTACATCTAATTTTATATTATTTATTTTTAAAATGTGGACTGAGTAATGTCTTATCTTTAAGGATATTTATTCTACACTGGTTTAATAAGAATATGAAGTAACTTGCTTTGGTATGTAAATGAGTACATTAAGCCTATTTTAAACTAAAAAGAACACCGAAACCAATAACAATTTCAATGATTTCAATGTTCTTCTATAAATTAAATAACTTTTAAAAATCCATGTATCTAATTGTTCTTAATATATATTTTAATACCAAACATTACTAAGAAGGCGAATAAAATTAGCCCGAAAATTGCTAGGCAGATATGAAAAAATACTTTAAGAGGACTTTCATAGTTTTCAACTTTTACACTAGGCGCATGATGTCCTTTTATAAAATCACGATTGTAATCAACATATAAGCGTTGATCTTCTGAAATTTTCAATTTGTATTTACTTTTATCTTTAGGCACTAAATCATATAAATCTTTTTCAACAATCATTTTTTTATCGCCAATTTCATGTTTACCTTTTGTCATCACTTTTCGATATTCATATTTTTCAAATGCTTGTTCTGTTAGTATATTCGCTAATTGTTGACGCGCATGTTTCGCGGTGTCATCAGGATAAGGCTGAATATTAAAGATATCTGTATTAATCCTTAAATGATGACGTTTGGCAGTTAACACAAGATTATATCCTTGCGTACTTGTACCAGTCTTCAAACCATCAACATCTTTCATCCCATCTACCTCATTAGGTAATGAAGTATTAGTATTATGTAATTCAATGTTCTTTTGCGTATCACTTGTAAGTTTTGTAATGTCTAAGAGTTCAGGATGTACCTTTAGTATTTGGTTAGCAAGCAATGCCATATCATATGCTGTAGTGCGTGAAACAGTCTCATCTTTATAACTTTTAAGGTCAAAAGGTTTAATAAGATTGTTATTAGCACCACTTGGATTAGTGAAATATGTATCTTTCATTCCTAACTTTTTAGCTTTATCGTTCATGCGATCCGTAAATTTAGATGAATCCCCGTCGATATGTTCTGCTAACACTAATGTAGCTGCATTACTCGATTCAAGTGCTGCTTGTTTTAACAATTGATTAATAGTGAACGTTTGTCCCTGTTGAAGCGGAAATGTAGTTAGATTGGGTAATTGTGACATTGCAGCGTATCTAGACGTAATTTTAACATTATCGTCCATTTTAATTTTACCGGATTTAATATCATCATATATTAAAAACATAGTCATTAATTTAGTTGTTGATGCAGGATCAACTTTTTTATTTTTATGATATTCATATACTATTTGCCCATTATCGGCTGTTACTACCATGCCTTTAGGGTTATATTTTTCATCTATGTATTTATTCTGTTGTTTAGCAATATCGACTGGTGATTGTTGTGCTTGAACAACAGGTGACATAACTAATGAACATATTAATAACATCATTAGCGTTGTAAGTACTTTTCTCAAAATTCCTCCTCCTTATAGTTTCAACATTTAATGAGACGGTCGATGTAAGTTACATAATATAAAATAATTCATATTGCTGATTATAAATTGAACATTAATATATTATTGTGCGCTTTACATAACTATTATAACGTAAAATTAAAATTAGACGACTACAATTATTAAATCTATTGAAAAAACAAAAAATCTCCTTCTACTAAGGGGATTAAACTTAGTGAAGGAGATTGAGTTTAAACTATAAACTTTATCAATTATCTGTTGTCTGGATTGTTTGGATTAAATGGTTTGTCGATATTAGGAGATTGCTCATAACCTGTTTCATCTTGGCCATCTGAATCTCTATGATTTCTATCGTGTGAATCGTCACGTAAACGATCATGTCCAGCATGGTTATCTCTACCATCTCTTTGTTGATCTCTACGAGTGTCATCACTATTATCATGACAATGACCGTGGTCATCTTCGTTATCGTCATCACGTTGTTCTTCACGGATGTCATCGTAAGATTTACCATATTTTCCATGATTAAAATCTGAATCGTCATCTTTTTTAACAACACGTGCAGAATCGTAATCCACTTCTGGTAAAGTACCGTCGTAGAATAATGAGCGAATTTGTTCTGCTACTAATGTTTCTTCAGTTAATAATGTTTTAGCGATAAGTTTAAGTTCTTTTTCATGTTCTAATAAGATTTGTTTACAACGTTCATATTGTTCTTTAATAATACGTTGTACTTCTTTATCAATTTCATAAGCGATTTGACCTGAGTAGTTAGGTTCGCCTTGCATATCTTTACCTAAGAACACTTGTCCGCCGCTACTACTTGAGAATTGTAATGGTCCGAGTTTTTTACTCATACCATATTCAGTTACCATAGAACGGGCAATTTGCGTCGCTCTTTCAAAATCATTAGATGCACCTGTAGATACTTCGTGGAAGTTAATATCTTCAGATACACGTCCACCTAAGAGACCACAAATCTTATCTAATAATTCTGGTTCAGTCATTAAGTAACGATCTTGTTTAGGTAACATCATTGCGTAACCGCCAGCTTGACCACGTGGCACGATAGTAACCTTGTGTACCACTTCTGCTTCATCAAGCACCATACCGATAACCGTATGTCCTGCTTCGTGGTGTGCTACGATATTGCGTTCTTTTTCAGAAATAACACGTGATTTTTTAGCTGGTCCAGCGATAACACGGTCCGTTGCTTCTTCAATGTCACGCATGTCAATTTTGTTTTTACCTTCACGCGCAGCAATTAATGAAGCTTCATTTAATAAGTTCTCTAAGTCGGCACCAGAGAAACCTGGTGTTCTTTGTGAGATTGCTTTTAAGTCTACCGTTTCATCAAGTGGCTTGTTCTTAGCATGTACATGAAGAATAGCTTCACGGCCTTTAACATCTGGACGACCCACTTGAATTTGTCTGTCGAAACGACCTGGACGTAATAACGCTGGGTCTAGAATATCAGGACGGTTAGTTGCAGCAATCATGATGATACCTTCGTTTTCACCGAAACCATCCATTTCAACTAGTAATTGGTTAAGCGTTTGTTCACGTTCATCGTGACCGCCACCAACACCGGCGCCACGTTGACGACCAACCGCATCAATTTCATCGATAAAGATGATACATGGTGCGTTTTTCTTAGCGTTTTCGAATAAGTCACGTACACGGCTTGCACCAACACCCACAAACATCTCAACGAAATCAGAACCACTGATTGAGAAGAAAGGTGCGCCAGCTTCTCCCGCTACGGCACGTGCTAATAATGTTTTACCAGTACCTGGAGGGCCTACAAGTAATACCCCTTTAGGTATTCTTGATCCCATTTGTTTGAATTTCTTATTATCTTTTAAGAAATCTACAATTTCAATTAACTCTTGTTTTTCTTCGTCTGCGCCAGCAACATCAGAGAAACGTACACGACGTTTTTGGTTATCGTACATTTTAGCTTTGGATTTACCAAAGTTCATCATACGACCGCCACCGCCGCCACCTTGTGCTTGGCTAAGGAAGAATATAAATAATAAAGCGATAATTAATACAGGAATAAGTGTAGTTAACATGCTTACAAAGACACTTTGTTTTTCTTCTTCTTTAACTGTAAAATCTAATCCCTTTTGGCTTTTGACTTCATTTGTAATTTGTTGTAAGTCTTTTTCGTTGTTGTATAAAATAGTTGAAGAGTAATCTTCATCATTTTTAGTTTTACCACTTACCAAGTACACATTTTGTTCAGGTTGGATTTCTAAGGTTTTCAAGTCTCCTTTATCCAATTTCTCTACAAATTGTGAATAGGAAAGTTGTTTCGGAGTATTACCATTCCCATTTATGTAAGAAAATACGCCGAATATAATAACGCCAATAATTGCGATAACTAGCACATTGCGAAAAGCTTTCTGCATGCGTCATTTCCTCCTATTTCTATAATAAAGCTAACAAAAATTGTAACACAATACTTCTTTTAAAGGCTAGCATTTCAACTTTTGTATCACTTTTCAAATTCCCCATAATATCAATCGTTTGAAACTACTTCTATCTGAAAAATGTAAGCATGTATCAGATAAAAATATTCTATATTTTGAATAGGAATTTAAGAATATAAAATGAGTCTACACCAAATTGATATTTAAGTATAGTTATTATATCTTAAACCCTATTTAATATCTTTAAAATCGAAATTCATTAATTTATTTGCTATAAATTTCTGCTTTTAATGTGCCAATGTAAGGTAAGTTACGGTAATGTTCAGCATAGTCTAAACCATAGCCCACAACGAATTCGTCAGGAATTTTCTTACCAACATATTTAGCTTCGATATCTGCTTTACGACGGTTTGGTTTGTCTAATAAAGTTACAATTTCTAGTGAATTTACTTTACGTGACTGTAAAAGTTCGGTAATTGATTTTAAAGTTGTACCAGTTTCTAAGATATCTTCAATGATTAGGACGTCTTTATTTTCAATAGAAGAACTTAAATCTTTCAAAATTTGAACTTCACCTGTAGATTCAGTACCACCGTGATAGCTTGAAACATCCATAAAGTCGATTGCTAAGTGTGTATCGATACGTTTAATCAAATCTGCCATAAACATTACAGATCCTTTTAAAATTCCTACACATACAAGTGGTTTGTCTTTATAGTCCTTAGTTAATTGTTCACCCAAGTCTTTACAGATATTTTGAATATCTTCTTCGGTTAACAAAATTTCTTTTAAATCGTTCTTCATTTCTCATTCATCTCCAATTTCTTAATCTCGATATATTTATCGTATGCCTCAGCAATATATAAATCACCTATGGCAATAATATTGTGTTGTTGATCTTCAACTAATGGCATTTGGGCACGGTCGTCATTATCAATTTTATAATCTATCAGTAGCCGACTTACTTTTTTATGGCCATTTTGACCATTTAATTTAAATTTATCACCATTATGACGTGTTCGAATCGTTAAAGGGAAATGTTGCATAGCCAAATCTGAAGAAATCGTAATACGATAATGTCCAAATCGATATGTATCTGCGTGCGTAATGATTTGCTCGTCTAATATAGGTTCCTTATTTTTTGCCATTAGTATAAATTTATCATAAGCAATTTGAATTATCCATTTTTCAGAAAGAGTTATTTCAAATTGTGCTGTTTGACTTGAGATTTGTTCAAACCATTCTCGATAATTCTTTTCTGAAAAGGTTTTATCTAGATGTATATGTTCAATTAGTTTATCTAATAACACCATTTTAGCTATTTCATCAAGGGCATTAAATTCATCTCTCTTACATTGAAAATATTCTAGACTGTCTTTATGTATATTAGCATTCATAAAGCACTCTACACGTTGGTGAGTAAGACGTAGTTGAGTATCATGCCAATGTTTTAATTTTAACAGTTGTGTACTATCGAGATCTACATTGCTATCAATCATAGGCAAGATACGATTACGAATATCATTACGTGTGTATTTATTATCATGGTTTGAATGGTCTTCGTAATATGGCACCTGATGGCGTTGTTGGTAAGCACGAATATCATCTTTAAATGTATCTAATAATGGCCGACATATTTTATAATGATGACGCCAAGAAGTATCGGCTATACCTAATGAATTCCGTGTTGAGCGTCCAGTAAACACACGATAAAAAATTGTCTCAAGTTGATCATTTAAATGATGAGCTGTGACTAAAACATCCGCTTCTAAGTCATGCATCATAGTATCGAACCACTCATAGCGCTTATGTCGAGCGTCTGCTTGAATACTTTTACCTTGTGCGACTAAGTTTGAAAGGTCTAAATGTTTAATATAACAAGAGATGCTATGTTGTGCACAGTAATCTTTGATAAATTGTTCTTCTTGTTGCGATGCTTGTCGTAAACCGTGGTTAACATGTAAGCATGTAAGTTTTTTATAGGTGTGGCGTAATTCAAATAGTAAACGATGTAATAGACACATACTGTCTACGCCTGTTGAAACTGCGAGGACAATATGATCTGTTTCTTTCCAAAGTGGCGTATTCACTTTCACGTCATTCACCTTCTTATCTTAATGTACTATCATTCCTTGGCTCACTCTTATTATCTCATGAAAAAAGGAGTGGAACTAAAATTCAACATTGAATTCTATGTCCCACCCCGCACAAAGTAACTAAGCTCATATAATATCTTATGGCTTTCTTCTAGTGCAACAATCGTTATCTTATTAAATTATCTAGGATGTAGAGATTGGGACACCGTTTATCGGCTTCCTAGAGCCCGATTTCCCTATATCTCAATCTCGATAGCTTACCTAGTTATTATCACAAGAATATATTAATTAACGTCTAGAACCCTTACCGCCGCGTCGAGATTCAGTTTGACGCTTGATAGAAGTTAATTTATCTTCACTATCTTTTAGGAAATTACTTAATTTCTTTTCAAAATCTTCACCTTTTGGTTGTGGTGGTTTATTTTGACTAGTTTTATGATGTGGTCTACGAGGACGGTCTTTCGCTTTTTTAATTGAAAGGCTAATTTTACCGTCGTCTGCGATAGATAACACTTTAACTTCAACTTCATCTCCAACTGATAAGTGATCTTCAACATTCTCAACATAGTTATCAGCCACTTCACTGATATGAACTAAGCCACTTTTTCCTTCAGGTAACTCTACAAATGCACCAAATTTTTTGATACCTGTAACTTTACCTTTTAGCTTGTTTCCTACTTCGATTGACATATTCTAAATGAATCCTCCCGATTTTGTTTCGATTTTAACCTTATTATATTCCTGTTTTAACTTTTTCACAATGCTATAAAACGATTATTTTAAACCCGTCCGAGACAACAATAATTAAGCTCGATTATTTTGAATTATCATCGGAAGATTTAGATTTGGAAGACTTATCATCTTTATCAGGTAATTTGAAAATAACCTCACCTTTATTACTTAAATAATAATCATCTCTAGCGACTTTTTCTATATAATCTTTATCGTTTAAATTATTCAGTTCTTCTTTTAAAGCAATTTCTTCATCTTGTTTCTTTTGAAATTGTTCTTCTTTTTGTTTACGTTCAACCGCCATTTGATCATTGCTGTGTTTTTGGAAGACAAGCATGATGGATAGAATGACTATAATCGCTAACAATAGACCTCCAAAGACAGTGACTCTGCGTCGTACAATTTTCATTTTTTTCTGTTGACGCTTTCTTTTACGATTTCTCTCAGAGGTATACTGGTTACCGATTTCTTCTACCTTTTTACTCATAGCTTGTCACTTCCTTCAATCTATTCGTCATCAACTTGATTATTATTAATGCGCTCTTCTTTTATCAAATCATACATTCCTTTAGCATTCTCTTTCGATGCATGTTCACTTAAACCAGTTACTTTTACTGTGACAAGCTTTTGGCCGAAACGAATGACTAATTCGTCTTCAACTTTAACATCTGTGCCAGCTTTAGCGACATTGCCGTTAACTGTGATACGACCTTGATCGCTGATTTCTTTAGCTAGCGTACGACGTTTAACAAGTCGTGATACTTTTAAATATTTATCTAATCTCATGAATTTCTCTCCCCTTGTTGCAAATAATTTCTAAGGGTTTCTTCGTCAAAATCCTTATTTTTGGTTTTATCATACAATGACATGAAATGGTCTGCAAATACTTTCTCAAATTTCATGCGAGGCGTTTTACCTTCTTTACTTTTGGCTATCTTCCATATTTCATTTAAATCTTCAACTGACTCTGCGTTTTCTTCTCCGAAAATGTGTGGATGACGACGAATCATCTTAGCAGTTAAACTTTCGATGATTTCTTTAATATCAATGTAGCCTTCTTTTTTACCAATACTTGCATGTAAGAGCACTTGTAACAAGATGTCACCAAGTTCCTCTATCATATGCCAATCGTCTTCATTATCAATCGCTTCAAATAATTCAAAGCTTTCTTCGATTAAATAACGTTTTAATGAATCATGTGTTTGTATACGATCCCAAGGACAACCTTTTTCATCATCAACTAATCGATCAATAATTTGAACGGCAAAGTCGAAGTCTTGATACATCGCTTCCTCGTCAGTCACTTTAGGTACAAAGACACTTGTTAAATTATTAAATGCCTCTTCATGATGATCGAGTTCATACAATGGCACTCTAAGTACAGAAGCCCCTGTACTGTGCGCACCGGTTACAATCGACACTAAAAAGTCATCAGGATAACGTTCCATTAACGTAATTTTGATGTCTGCTGCCACCATAGCGCTATATACTTGTGTAATTAATGTATGTGTACGTATGTTCAAGGTATTTTCAGCTAGTGCAGTACCATCCAATAAGGTGAAACCATCGTTAGGGTCTTCGCCAATAGCCGCAAAGACGTCATCGATAAAGCTTTTACCGCCTAGAACTTTAACGTCTATATCGTCGTGTGTTGCGTTATATTCAAGCAACTTAGCTGTCGTCGTTTCAGCTACGCGGGGATGGCCAGGAACTGCATACACCACATCCTCTGTCTGAGCTTTCTCAATTAATGTGTCTACAATTTGTTGGTAGACATCATCAAATGCTTCGTTAGCTTCATAAATGTGGTCGAAACTTTCGAAATGAAGTTCGTCTTGTAAGCTTTTAATCACTGGGTGGTCGAGTGTACGTGCATAAGCGTGTGGTTGTTGCGTTAAGAAACGATAAATTCCTAACGGCAAGTCTTCAAGATCATAGTTTCCCAAGCCAACAACTGTAATTGTATGTCCCATTAACGTCTTCCTTTCTTCATATGATACAACTTATCACCAAACGGTAAATGTTTTAATTCTTTATATTCTAAAATGTTCATATATACTACTGCTATTAATAATACGGCAACACCTATCATGGCTACAATCAATAATTCAACAAGCCCACCTAAACGGCCGACAGATGGCAATATGTGCATGACCGTTTGAATGATAAGGGTCATGATGCCAAGTGCAGTAATCATTTTCAAAATGAATCTTCGCATTCGAGTAAATCGATAATGCTTCGTCACCTCATAATGTAAGATTATCCCAAAGAGTGTGAGTGACAGTACTGTACTTACACTTGCGCCTAAGATACCAATATGATGGGTGAAGATTACATTGAATAATCCTTTAGATACTAAGCCGATGACAACACCAATCAAAATAGGTTGAATACGGTTAAGTACTTGTAATAGCGCAATATCCATCATAATCAGCGAGACACAAATTACGGTTAACATGTAAAAGTCTAGTGTGGCACTTAGACTATTCGTTTTAAAGAAGATGTGATTCATCATAGGTAATAAATTGATTAATCCGATACCTGCCGCTGCACTGATTAATATTGTAATTTTCAATGAGGCATTGGCGTAACGGTTCATTTTTACATGATTATGTTGCGCGATAGCTTCTGTTAACAATGGAATGAGGACAAAGCTAAATGTTGTCGTTACAATAAGCCCCATTTGAATAAACGAAGCTCCTCGATCATAAATCCCTTTTTGTGTAATCGCTTCTTTAAAATGTAAACCGTATGCTTGTAAGGTATGGACTACCGTGAAGCTATCAATAAATTGCCATAGAATGACTAGTAATTGACTCAACGCAAAGATAAGCGTGGCCATAAATAAGCGTTGCCAAGGAATGGCGTTAATTTGGGACTGCATTTTCAAAGGGAAAGGTCTTGTAAATATTAAAAAGATACTAGAACCTAAAAATCCGAGCAACGATGCCAAGATAGCGATGGTACCAGCTTGATAAACGGTCCAATCTCTTACCATAAATAATCCAATGGCTACAATAATAAAACTAACGCGAATAAATTGTTCTATTACCTGAGAAATAGCTGGCAGGTTCATACGTTGTCGACTTTGATAAAAGCCACGGAACACACCGAGTACACCAATGAAAAGGTAGCTTAAACTTGCCATTCTAAGCATAGGTGCGAGACGCGGATCCCCCATTAATGTAGCCAATGGATGTGCCAAGATAAGGGTAATCCCAAAGATAATCGCTCCTATAACTTGAAACCAGATTAGCACTTTGGAAAATGCTGACGCCTCACCATTGTTGCCTAGTGTTTGAGTAACTGCACTAGGTATAGCATTCATGGAGAGTATCATGCCTAATGCGACAATCGGATAAATTTGTTGATACGCATATAGACCAGTATCTCCAAGTACATTCTGGTAAGGTACGCGATAAATGGCACTTAACACCTTTACTATAATCAATGCTACCGTCAAAATGACTACCCCATTGAATGTCGATGACTGCGATGATGTGTCAGTTTGCACATTCTCAGGTTTAAGCGATTGCTTAGAGTTCATTTTCAATAACCATACTTCCTTCAAGACATTTAACTAAGAATTTTAAATTCTCGAGCCACTGTTTAGATTTAGTTAGCGTGATTTGCATTTTACCTTCTTTTACGCCTAGTTTCATAGCGCGTCCTAATGGCTGCGTCTGTTTGAATAATTCTTCACCATTCATTTGTTCAGTGCCTTTAGCAGATAAGAAGACTTCAAGTTGTTTGCCTTTATCTTTAATTAACGTCACACCTGCGTGTAAAGCATGAATTTTAATTTCAACCATTTCTAACAAGCGTTCTACTTCGATCGGATAATCATTGAAGCGGTCAATTAACTCATCTTTGATATCCATTAATTGTTCTTGCGTTTCGACTTTACGAAGCTTTTTATATATTTCAATTTTAGCTTGTTCATTTTGAATATATTCTGCCGGTAAATAGGCGTCAAGATGCAATTCCATTTCAACTTCAGGTGCATCCGGCTCCTCTTCTTTAATACCGCGTTTTTCATTAACCGCTTCTTCTAACATTTGTGAATAGAGGTCAAAGCCGACAGAATCGATAAAGCCATGTTGTTGCTTACCTAATAAGTTACCAGCACCTCGAATGTTTAAATCGCGCATTGCAATTTTAAATCCTGAGCCTAATTCGGTAAATTCTTTAATCGCTTGGAGACGCTCTTCTGCCGTCTCGGTTAATACTTTATGCGTTGAATGTAAGAAATAAGCATAGCCAATTCGACTTGAACGTCCAACACGGCCTCGCAATTGATACAACTGGCTAAGGCCAAAACGATCGGCTTCTTCAATAATTAGCGTATTCGCATTCGGTACGTCGACACCTGTTTCGATAATTGTCGTTGTCACTAAGATATCGTATTCACCATTGATAAAGCTCAACATCGTTTCTTCCAGGTCACGTTCAGTCATTTGACCGTGAACGACTGTAATATTTGCATCCGGCATCAGCATCTGTAATTGTTCACGTTTCTCATAAATCGATTGCACTCTGTTATAAAGATAGAATACCTGGCCGTCACGTGATAATTCACGTTCTAATGCTTCTTTGATAAAATTACTGTTTTGTTCTAGCACATAGGTTTGGACTGGGAAACGATTCTCTGGCGGTGTTTCAATGACGGATAAATCGCGGACGCCCAACATACTCATGTGCAATGTTCTTGGAATTGGTGTTGCTGTTAATGTTAACACGTCGACATTCGTTTTCATCGTTTTAATACGCTCTTTGTGGCGTACACCAAATCGTTGTTCTTCATCGACAATAAGTAAGCCTAAATCTTTATATTGAATGTCTTTACTTAGTAGTTTATGCGTACCCACGACGATATCTACATACCCAGATTTTAAGCCTTCTTTCGTTTCTTTAATCTCTTTAGTGGAACGGAAGCGGCTAACCAATTCAATTTGTACTGGGAAATCTTGCATACGTTCAATTAATGTTTCGTAATGTTGTTGGGCTAAAATCGTTGTTGGTACTAAGAAGGCGACTTGTTTTCCTTCCATCACTGCTTTAAACGCAGCACGTACCGCAACTTCTGTCTTACCGTAACCCACATCACCACATAATAAGCGATCCATTGGACGTTCACGTTCCATATCACCTTTAATCTCTTCAATAGACTTCGCTTGGTCAGGCGTTAACTCGTATGGGAAATCCATTTCAAACGCACTTTGTTCAGCTGTATCTTCGCCATATTGATACCCTACTGACATCTCGCGTTCTTTATATAGTGCAATAAGTTCATCGGCAATATCTTCAACACTTTGTTGAACTTTCGCTTTCGTCTTCTTCCATTCGGTACCGCCCAATTTATTTAACCGTGGTGATTTATCTTCTGAAGCCACATATTTTTGAACTTGATCCATTTGATCGACAGGCACGAAGAGCTGGTCTGTCCCTTTATATTGCAACTTAATATAGTCTCGATGGACATCGCCAACTTCTAATGTTTCCACGCCTAAGTAACGTCCAACACCATGATGTACGTGAACAATATAGTCACCTACATTAAGATCTTGATAAGATTTGATTTTTTCAGCGTTCGACATCGTCTTCGTACGCTTACGTTGTTTCTTCTGTTTCGTTTTGAAAAGCTCTCGCTCCGTAATTACTACCAACTGCATATACGGTAGTTCAAAGCCTTCAGATAAACTGCCTTCTACTACGATAGCTTGGCCAGTTTCAATGTCGCTATGAACATTTGTTACGGTTGGAATATGCATTTCATTTAGCATAGATTGGATACGGTCAACCTTCGTTTCCGTTTCAACTAAGACGACAATTGTATAGTCATTATGTACGAAACGTTGAAATTCTGAACGCATAATATCGTATTGACCGTAGAACTGTTGAACAGGTTTACATGAAAATTTAATAATATGCTGGAGTTGGACCGGCATAGATGATGTAAATAACGTGAAATAGGTTACCGGATAATCATTCAACAACGTTTCAAAGCCATCATACTGCATAAATGATTGCCCTATAAAACCGTTCCCACTCTCTATTAAATTCTGGATAAAGTCATCCACTTCGGTCGTTAATGTTTTCTCCGTTTCTTTAATACGGTTATATTCGTCAGCTACAATGATGGCATCCTTTTGGAAATAATCTATCAATGTAGAAGGCTGCTCATACATAAATGACACCAGACGTCGTAGTAATTGATGATCAAAGAATGTAGATTCAAACAATTTGAAGCTTTCATATGTTTCTTTCAAATCATTACGTACAGATTTATCAATCTTCGGACGTGTATGTTCATAGGCTGCTTGCAATTCGGTTTGAAGATGTTGAATGACTCCATCTGTAATAACGTAATCACTCGCCGTAGTAATCTCTATTTCTTCAACATTCTCATTAGAACGTTGTGTTTCAACATCGAAATCACGGATTGAATCGACTTCGGTATCAAACAACTCGATGCGGACAGGTTGCCCAATAAGTGGATAGATATCGATAATCCCTCCACGTAGAGAGAACTCTCCGATATGGGAGACGACACTTTCACGTCGATATCCCATATTCACTAATTTATTTAAAAAGTCATCAATATCAATATCATCGCCCACTTTTAAAGTCGTTTGATGCTCTTTCCACATGTCCACCGGTGTGAGCCATTTCTTCAAACCATTTAATGGAACGATAAATAACCCTTTCTCATTATGAGCTAAGGCAGTCAGTGTTCTAACACGTTCACTCATAAGTTGAGGGCTTTGTGTTGAAAATTCTTCAGTCATAATATCTTGCACTGGATATTTATAAACTTCTGAATGATCTACATATTGTAAAATGTCTGTTTCTAATTTATCAGCTTGATATAAATTATTAGTAATCAACAGCATTTGTTTTTCGTCTTTTAAATACTTTTCAGCAATAATTGTAGCTTTGGCTGAGGGAGAAAGGCCTGTAACGAGAATATTCTCTTGCCCAAAGACCTCGTCAAGTTCCTGGAAACGTTTGTCATTCTGAATATAATCTGAAATAATCGATCTCAATTGACTTCTCCATTATATTCATTCATAACATGATCAAAGCGTGAACTTTCGATAAATGCTTCAACGGCTTGCGCTGAATGTTCAATCACTTTCTCCATTGTCATCATTTCTTCTTTAGAAAATTTCTGTAATACATAATCAGGAACTGACATACCATTCGTTGGTCTCCCTACACCAATACGAATACGTTTAAATTGATCTGTACCAAGATGTTTAATAATCGATTTCATTCCGTTATGTCCGCCAGCACTACCTTTCTGGCGTAAACGAATATTTCCTTGAGATAGATCTAAATCATCATATAAGACGATTAACTCATCTACTTCAACATTATAATAGTCCATAAGAGGCGCTACGGCTTCACCTGAGAGATTCATCATCGTCATAGGCTCTATAAATAAGACTTTTTCTCCATTAAGACGTTCAATTGTGTAGGCGCCTTTGAACTTTTGTTTATCTAGCGAGAAATGATTGTTTTTCAAGATGTAATCAACCACTTCAAAGCCGATATTGTGTCTTGTTAATTCGAAACGTTTACCTATATTTCCAAGACCCACAATACATTTCATGCGTTGTACCTCCATTGAATTTCATTTTATATGTTCATCTACAAAACTGTAGTTAGTGATATCGTTTAATCATTATCTTATTCTATAACATTCCCTATAATAACACAAAAAGCACTATGCTTATTAGGATAAGCACAGTGCTTGGACTATAAATAGTCTGAAGTATAGTTATGACGTTAAAGTCTTAAACCACGAATTATTCTTCGTCTTTGTTTTCTTCTTTGCCGTCTTCTTCACTATCTTCTTCTTTGTCTTCACCAACTACTTCTGGTTCTTCAGTAGCTGATTCACCTTCCATAGCTTCTACTTCTTCTTCAGTAGGTTCATCAGTTGGAGGAACTACTGTTACTACAGATTCTTCAGGATCGTTTTCGATAGTGAAGTCACCAGATACTTTAATATCTGCAACTGAGTAGCTGTCATTAATGTCTAATGCAGAAATGTCTACTTCGATTGCTTCTGGGATATTTTCTGGAGTTGCTGTAACTTGTAAGTCGAATAATGGTTGTTCAACTACGCCGCCTTCTTTAGCGCCGACAGCTTCACCAGTTAAGTGAACTGGTACTTCAACAGTACGTTCTTCAGTCATGTTGATTGCTAAGAAGTCAATATGAGTGATTTGGTTTTTTAATGGGTCGAATTGGTAATCAGATACCATTACTTTAATTGATTTTGAACCTACGCCTAAATCAATTACACCATTACGTCCAACTTCACGAATCACTTTGATGAATTCAACTTCATCAACTTTAACTGAAGTATTTTTAGTACCGTAACCATAAACTACTGCAGGTACTTTACCTGTGTTACGTAATTTTTTAAGGTCAGAACGAGTTTGTTTACCTTGACGGATGATTGACTTTAATGAAGCCATTCGTATTTCCACCTTTCATTTTTAAGTCGTAATATGTGTTCTCCTATGAACATGCATATTAGGACTTCCCTTCACTTACCCATCAACTGAGACAGTTGCTTGCAAGTGTTTATTAGTTCGTAAAACCACGAACGAATGTATTATACATGGTTAAATAACTTAAGTCAAACCCATTTGTAAACTTTAGTCAAATAATACACTTACTGATTCTCTTTCATATACACGGATAATAGCTTGCGCTAATAATCCTGCTACAGAAAGTTCTTTAGTATTAGATGGTTTACGGCTATCATCAAGCATAATTGAGTTTGTAACGATTAATTCTTTTATTGCTGAATTTTCGATACGTTCTTTTGCAGGACCAGATAATACTGGGTGCGTACAACAAGCGTAAACATCTTTAGCGCCTTTATCTTTAAGAGCTTGGGCAGCTAATGTAATCGTACCTGCTGTATCAATAATATCATCAATGATAATAGCTGTACGTCCTTCAATTTCACCTACGATATTCATAACTTCTGCTACGTTTGGTTTAGGACGACGTTTATCAATAATTGCAATCGGAGTTTTCAATATGTCTGCAAGTTTACGTGCACGTGTTACACCACCATGGTCAGGTGATACGACAACGATTTCTTCAGGATCAATGTTAGGGTCATTTTCAAAATGTTGCCCAATGATAGGTACACCCATTAAATGGTCAATCGGAATATCAAAGAAACCTTGAATTTGTGGTGCGTGTAAATCTAAAGCAATCATACGATTAGCGCCAGCTGTTTCAATTAAGTTAGCTACTAATTTCGCTGTGATAGGTTCACGGCTACGTGCTTTTCTATCTTGACGTGCATATCCATAATAAGGAACTACAATATTAATATTCGCTGCAGATGCACGTTTACATGCATCAATCATAATTAATAATTCCATAAGGTGTAAATTAACCGGATTTGACGTTGGTTGGATAATGAAGACGTCACATCCACGAATACTTTCTTCAATATTGATTTGAATTTCCCCGTCACTAAAGCGTTTTACAGAACACTTACCTAATTCAATCCCAACACGATCAGCAACTTCTTGTGCTAATGGCTCATTTCCTTTTAAAGAAAAGATCTTTAACGATGAATTTTTATATTCATTATTTAACATTTATAGTCCTCCAATTTTTAACTTAGACACTTTCATTATATAAAAAATCAGTAGCTTTTACTATGTTCGACAAAAAATTAAAAAAAGAGATACTTAATTTCATTCTAAAATTTTAACTTATTTATTTTTTATTATAGTCTTCTTTGGTAACTTGTCGCGCACGCGCTAGTGCTAAACTATCATTTGGAACATTATCTGTAATTGTAGAACCCGCTGCAATGAGAACGCCATCGCCTACTGTTACAGGTGCTACTAAGTTCGTATTACATCCGATAAATGTATCTTTACCAACGACAGTTTTAAATTTATTAACGCCATCGTAGTTAACTGTAATTGAACCACAACCGATATTTGTACGTTCACCGATTTCAGCATCACCAATATAGCTTAAATGCGATACTTTAGCGCCGTCTTTAAGGTCGGCTTTCTTCACTTCGACAAAGTTACCGACTTTAACTTCTGCACCTAAATTTGAACCTGGTCTTAACTGTGCAAAAGGACCAACTTTCGTCTTGTCGCCAACGACCGAGTCATTGATAACAGATTGTTTGATATCAACTCCAGAACCTATACGACTATTATTAATTTCCGAATATTGACCGATAACCGTGTTTTCACCAATAGTTGTTTGACCATTAATGCGTACACCTGGTTCTACGATTGTATCCATACCGATTTCTACATCCGGCCCAATAAACGTTGTAGTTGGGTCTATAATAGTTACACCATTTCTCATATGTTGAATATTCAAACGTTGTTGTAAAGCCTTTTCTGCATTACTTAACATTACGCGATCATTAACACCCATCACTTCATCGAAATCATCAGTATGGTGAATCTCAGCTTTTCCTTTATCTTCTAAAATTAAGGAAATCACATCCGGCAAGTAATATTCACCTTGCACATTGTCATTTTTAACTTGTGCTAATTTGTTGAATAACACTTTATTATCAAACGCAAAAATACCAGAACTAATTTCTGTGATTGATTTTTCTTCCTCTGTCGCATCTTTTTCTTCCACGATGCGTTTAAGTTGTTGATTGTCATCACGGACAATGCGTCCGTAACCGAAAGGAATCTGTGCAGTGGCTGATAATACCGTTGCTTGTGCTTGTGTAGCCTCATGATGTTCAATTAATTGTTGTAACGTGCTAGCAGTAATTAAAGGTGTATCTCCACATACAACTAATGTTGTTCCTTCTTCATTCTCTAAATGCTCTTGTGCCATTTTTACAGCGTGTGCAGTCCCTAGTTGCTCTTCTTGATAACTATATAATGATTGATCGCCTAATGTGTTTTTAACGTCTTCTGCACCATGACCTACTATCGTCACAGTTTGATTAACCCCTGCATTCTTAACGTTCGTTAACACATGTTCAATCATTGTTTTACCAGCAACCTCATGTAGTACTTTATATTTCTTTGATTTCATTCTAGTATCTTTTCCAGCCGCTAATATTACCGCATTTCTTTGCATGAATGGTAACCCTCCAATAAATTTTACACTTCCTATTTATTATAATTTAACTCAAGTTCTAGTTTCAAGATTTAAAAAATTTTGTAAATTAAGCGTCATTAAATTATAAAAATTAGTTTTATTATGTATATTAATATAGCCAAACATAGAAACTTTTCAGTCATTAAAAATTTCTACCAGTAAAATAGGCGTAACACCGTTCATCAGTTTCCCAAAACACAAATTATTAATGTCTCAGTCTCCTCTAGTCTAAACGTTTCATACCCATTCTCTTTAATAAAAAAACAGGTTCAACATATCTAAGTGCTGAACCTGTGGCTTTATCTATTAGTTTAATTAAGCTTCGCCTGATTCTTCTGAAGAAGCATTTTTATCAGGGATAACTTCATCTGTTTCATCATATACTTTCATAACCGCATCTTGAATTTCTTGTCTCATTTCAGAGTTAATTGGATGCGCGATATCACGGAATTCACCATCTGGTGTACGTTTACTTGGCATAGCAACAAAAAGACCTGAGTTGCCTTCAATTACACGTAAATCATGAATTACAAAAGCTTCATCAAGTGTAATTGAAACAAGCGCTTTCATTCTACCATCTGTTTGTATCTTTCTAAGTCTTACATCTGTCACTTTCATGCAGTGAGCCCCCCTAGTATATATCTTTGTTTAGTTAGAAGCTTGACAATTTATTAATTAAGGAAATTATAATCCTTTAACTTTACCTACAACTTCAATTTCAACTTTAACGTCTTTAGGTAATCGTGCTACTTGCACACAACTACGTGCCGGTTGATGTTCACTAAAGTAGCTACCATAAACCTCATTAATTTGTTGAAATTCATCCATGTCAGAGATGAAAATAGTTGCCTTTACAACTGAGTTTAAGTCTGAACCAGCTTCTTCAAGTACTACTGATAAATTTTCTAGTACTTGTTTCGTTTGTTCTTTCACGTCTTCGCTAACAATGTTCCCTTCAGTATCTAATGGTATTTGTCCAGACGTGAAGACTAAATTGTTCACAACCATAGCGTGTGAATATGGTCCTAAAGCTTCTGGCGCTTTATTTGTATTTATTGTTTTCATGATGTAAAAACTCCTTTAAGAAAATTTAGACAAACTATTACCAGGTTCTACTTTAAATTCTTGATTATATTCGTCAACATCAGATAGCTTTACTAAAGAAGTATAATCCTCAATCAATCGTTGTTTAACTTCTTTTGATTCTACAAGTACTGATACCCCTTTTACATGAGCCTTAAACTCATTCATCAGATTCATAACCCCGTTAATTGAGCCTCCAGCTCTCATAAAGTCGTCCACTACAAGAACGTTAGAATTTTCAGCTAAAGTTCGCTTAGAAAGTACCATTGTTTCGATTTTGCGTGATGATCCTGAAACATAATTAATAGATACGGTAGAACCCTCAGTAACTTTATTGTCTTTTCTAATTACCACTACAGGTAAATTTAATACGTTAGCCACCGCGTTGGCAAGCGATATACCTTTTGTAGCAATTGTTACGACGGCATCGAGCTCTTCTTCCATGTAAATACTCGCTATTAATTTACCAACTTTATTTAAAAGTGAAGGATTACCCACTAAGTCAGATAAGAATAAATAACCACCTGGTAGTAGGCGTTCTTTTTCTTGAAGTAGTGAAATAATTTCTTCGGTGATTTCGGTAGCTTCTTCTTTACTCATCATTGGTTTGTAAGTGACCCCGCCACTTGCACCGGCAGTCGTAATAACCGTTCCTAATTTTTCTTTTTGGAACGTATTCTTAATGATTTGTACGTCTTCACTGATCGAAGACTTAGCTTGTTTGAATTTATTTACAAAAAAAGTTAAAGGCACTAACTGATTGGGATTATTCATTAAATATTGCGTCATAAAGACGATACGTTCACTTCTTTTATACCTCATATATTGTTCAACCCTTCTATCCTAATAGTCTAACTAAATACACTTCGTTACAACATCCATTAACAGCGTTATAAATCTTCTTTGCTTGGCTCTCTTTTTGCGCAAGGCCGTATACCGTAGGGCCACTTCCACTCATTAATGCCCCATCAGCGCCACATTGCAACATATTATTTTTTATCTTTTTAATTTCGGGATGCATAGCCATCGATACTGGTTCTAGACGGTTTGATAAGCTTTGACATAACATTTGATAATCCCCGGTAGTAATCGCCTCTTCACACATACGTGTATCTACATGATGTACCTCATTCAGATTTAAAGCTCTAAAAACATCAGGAGAAGAAATTCCTAAATCAGGCTTTGCTAATATTACCCATGCAGAAGGCGGTTTGTTTAAAAAAGTAATCTTTTCGCCTCTACCTTCGCAAATTGCAGTTTTATTATAAATACAAAACGGAATATCTGTACCAATCTGTATTCCCAAGTCACTTAACTCTTTAAGTGGTCGATTCAGATTAAATAACTGGTTGATACCACGCATACTTGCCGCCGCATCAGCAGATCCTCCAGCTAATCCTGCAGATACTGGTATATCTTTATCAATCGTTATAGTGACACCCTGCTCTAAGTTGTAGGTGTCCATCATCAATTTTGCAGCACGATAAGCTAGATTTTTATGATCATCCGGCACATAATTATGTTCAATCTCTACCACAATCTTTTTATCTTTTCTCTTTTGAAAAGACAATCTATCATTCAAATCAACTGTAGTCATTACCATGGCAATTTCATGATATCCATCATCTCTTTTGAAAAGTGTATCGAGCGTCAAATTTATTTTGGCAGGTGCCGTTTCATATATCATTTTTCCGCCCTCTCTTCATCAATAGTAATAAAATGATTTTAACATAAAGAATTATAATATTTGATAGATACAACACAAATTTATGTAAAATCTTAATGAAAGACATTTTAATTTGTACTAATATCCGTTTTACGATAAAAATTAAGATGTCAAAATAAATATTATGTAAAATAATTTGTAAAAAAACGCTTTAATAGAAATTTTCATTATATCAAAAAAGAGTGTTGAACTTATATAAGCCCAACACCCACATTTTTTATTATAGAGTACGAATTACACTAAGCAACTCTATGTTTATATGTTCAAATTAGTGTGCAACTACTTCTTGATGATTATCTTCTTCAAATGAAACTTGTACGTTCTCTGTAAGAACATCCGTATATGTATACGAAACTCTTTCAAAATTATGCTTATCTTGGTCTAATTCAACAACAAAAACTGAAGGATATGTTTCTTTTAACACACCACAACGTTCAATCGTTTTTTTACGACCACCGTTGGCTTTTAGTACAATACGATTTCCTAAGTGACAATCAATAGAATTTTTGATGTCCAAAATTGATTTTGGCATATTGCTCCACCTCGCTACAAGTTACATAATACCATATTTCGAGGTGTTTCGTCAAATAAAATTTAAATTTTATCAAGATAATAGCACTTTGTCAACAATTTAAATTTCTAATTCTGGGAAATTTTTCTTTTCTGCATACAATCGTGCAAAATCTTGTATTGAAAGTGTTTCTCCACGTCTTTTTGGATCTATCTCAGCTTGTTCCAACCACTTTAATATACTTTCTTTATGACTTTTACCGTCTTTAAAGAAATTTTGATAGTTATTATTGATGGTTTTACGTCTTTGCGCAAATGCTGCTTTAGCAAGCTTGAAGAATGCATCTTCATTATCCACTTCGACTAACGATGTGTCTCGTTGCATCAATTTAACTACAATAGAGTCAACATTCGGTGGTGGCATAAATACTGATTTAGGTACGGTGAGTACTTTACTCGTCTCTGTATAGTATTGCGTTACGATAGATAATGACCCGTAGGCTTTTGTTCCTACTTGTGCATTGAGGCGTTCTCCCACTTCTTTTTGCATCATCACTACATAGCCATCAATTGGAATATCTTGTTGCATTAAGTTAAGCAATATTGGCGTTGTAATATAATATGGCAAGTTAGCTACCACCATGATATGATCACAATCACTTAAATGAGTTTCTACCGCCTTTGCTATATCCGCTTTTAAAATATCTTCATTAATAATTGTCACGTTATCGTAAGGTGCGAGCGTTTCTCTTAGTACAGGAATTAAGCGTTGATCAATCTCAAATGACATAACTTTTTTAGCGCGTTTAGCCAATTGTTCAGTTAAAGAGCCCATGCCCGGCCCTACTTCAATCACACCTGTAGATTTGTCAATTTGACTTGCATCGATAATCTTATGAATAATATTCACATCGATTAAGAAGTTTTGACCTAAACTTTTCTTAAAATTAAAACCAAATTGATTTAATAACTCTCGCGTTCGCGAAGGCGTAGCAATATCTTTTCTTTCCACCTATGCGTCACTCTCCTTATCCATTGATAAAGCTTCACGTACATCCGCTTCAGTATAACCAAATGCGTTTAGCTTCTTCAGTAATTGTTTCCCATTTGAATGTCCAATGTGTAATTTCTGACCTAATATTTCTCTTTTACAACGTGCATCTTTTCCTATAATTAAGCCTAAATCTATCAATACATTTTTATCTATCGATTCTTCAGCTTCTTCGAACGGAGAACTCACATGCATGAGTGCTTCTCTAATATCACTTGGATGCGCGTGTTCAATCCCTATCTTACCACGTCTATTTTTTGCTTTTTCACGATCAATGTAAGCATGTTTCACGCCGGCAACGTGTTCAGTAATCGTATTACGAATCTTATCACCCGGGAAATCAGGATCTGTTAATACGATAACGCCTCTTGTTTCTTGCGCATTTTGTATCACAGCTAATGTTTCTTTATTTATGGCGCTCCCATTTGTTTCAATCGTGTCGCATTCCACGGCAGATTTAACACGCTCTGTATCATCCCTGCCTTCTACCACGATAAACTCATTAATCTTCATATTGCCGTACCATCACCTTTCCTTTATCTCATATTATGCACACTTTTTGGGAAAATGAAGACAAATATCCTATTGAATGATTATATTTAGACTATCTACAAATAGAAAAAATGAGAAAGATGAAGTCATGTCGCCATTTATTATAAAACGAGACTACGACAGTCCTATTCAACATCTTTCTCACATCACTATTATTGATTTAATTTAAATAATCTTTCAGCATTTTCAGTTGTTTGTTGGCAAACTTCTTCATATGTCATATCACGTAATTCAGCGATTTGTTGCGCAACTAATGTTACTCTCTCAGGCTCATTACGCTTTCCTCTATATGGGTGAGGAGATAGATATGGCGCATCTGTTTCTACTAACAATCTATCCATTGGCACATGCTTAGCCACTTCTTTAGGTTGTTTTGCATTTTTAAATGTCACAGGTCCGCCTAAAGACACATAGAAATTCAATTTATTAATCACAACGTCAGCGATTTCTGGAGAAGCACTAAAGCTATGCATAATACCGCCGACTTCTTCCGCATGTTCTTCCATCAAGATATCAATACAATCTTGTGTCGCTTCACGATTATGAATCACAATTGGTAAGTTCACTTTTTTAGCTAAGGCAATTTGTTTTCTAAATACTTCTTTTTGAACATCGGCAGGTGATTTATCCCAATGATAATCTAGACCCATTTCACCGATGCCAATAATTTTAGGATGTTTCGCTAGTTGCTCTATCCACTCTAAGCGTTCTTCAGTAAAATCAATTGCATCAACTGGGTGCCAACCGATGATACCGTAAACAAAGTCGTACTTATCGATTAATTCCATTGTACGTTCAATTGTAGGTGTATCAAATCCTACTACAAACATACGGTCCACGCCTGCTTCTCTAGCGCGTGTAATGACTTCATTTAAATCCTCATCATATTGTTCATCGTTTAAGTGAACGTGTGTATCGATTAACATTTTATCTCTCCTATCGTTCAATTTGTGAATTATTTAATAATTGCACCATTTGCAATAGCGTTTGGCAAGCTAACTAATGTTAAAACGCCATCTTTCTCAGCAGATAAAATCATACCTTCTGATTTTTGACCCATAAGTTTAGCTGGTTTCAAGTTACTAACCACTGCTACTTTTTTACCAATAATGTCTTCCGGACGGTAAAATTTAGCGATACCAGAAACGATCTGACGTTGTTCAGTGCCTAAATCGACTTGGATTTTTAATAATTTGTCCGATTTTTTAACATTTTCAGCGTCAGTAATCGTTGCAGCTTTGATTTCTACTTTATCAAAGTCTTTAATATCGATTTGAGGTTTACTTGGCACTTCTTCTTCAACTTCTTCAGATTTAGGCGATTGCATAGATTCTTTAATATAAGCAATTTCCGCTTCTGTATCTAATCTTGGGAAGATTGGTGTTGGTTTTTCAGTGACCATTACAGGTTCTTTAAGCGCACCATAGTGTTCAAGACTTGCTAATTCAAATAACTCTGTCTCATTAATATTTAATTGATTGAAAATTTCTCTTGGCGCATGTGTTAAGAATGGGCGCAATAATACTGTCGCAAAGCGAATATTTTCAACTAAGTGTGCCATCACATTACCAAGCATCTCTTTTTGACTTTCATCTTTAGCTAATACCCATGGTGTTGTTTCATCGATATATTTGTTCGTACGACTAATAAATTTCCATACTGTAGAAAGTGCTACAGAGAATTGGAAACTTTCCATACTGTCGTTGAAGCTTTTCACTGTTTCAAGCGCAAGAGCTTCCATGTCTTCATCTAATTCGTGTTTTGGCCCTTCATAAGCCGGTAATTCACCGTGGAAGTATTTATTAATCATAGAGATTGTACGATTAACTAAGTTACCTAAATCGTTCGCTAAATCATAATTTGTACGCTCTACGAAAGCTTCGGGTGTAAATACACCATCTGAACCAAATGGTAATTCACGCATTAAGTAGTAACGTGTCGCATCTAAGCCATAACGGTCAATTAATACGTTAGGATCTACGACGTTACCTTTAGATTTACTCATTTTGCCGTCTTTCATTAAAATCCAACCGTGCGCAAACACTTTTTTAGGAAGTGGTAAGTCTAAAGCCATTAATAAGATTGGCCAAATAATAGAATGGAAACGTACGATTTCTTTAGCCATTAAATGTACATCGGCTGGCCAATATTTTTGGAATAATTCATCATCATCTGATAAATAGTCAAGTGCTGAAATGTAGTTGACTAATGCATCAATCCATACATATACCACGTGTTTAGGATTAGATGGTACACGGACACCCCAGTCGAATGACGTACGTGATACTGCTAAATCTTCTAAACCTGGTTTAATGAAGTTGTTAATCATTTCATTTTTTCTTGATGGCGGTTGAATGAAGTCAGGATTAGCATCATAGAATTCTAATAATCTGTCTGTATATTTATTGATATTAAAGAAATAACTTTCTTCTTTAACTAACTCAACTTCGTGGCCCGAATCTGGACTTTTACCACCTACGATTTTGCCATTTTCATATACAGGATCTACTAATTGAGATTCAGTGTAATATGTTTCATCCGGCACTGAATACCAACCTTCATATTCACCTAGATAGATGTCGCCTTGTTTTAATAAACGTTCGAAGACTTTTTCAACAACTTGTTTGTGGCGCTCTTCAGTTGTTCTAATAAAGTCATCATTCGAGATTTCAAGTTTATTCCAAAGGCTTTTAATGCCACTAATCATTTCGTCTAAGTATTGTAATTCAGTTTTACCTGCTTTTTGCGCTTTTTCCTGAATTTTTTGACCATGTTCATCCGTACCTGTTAAGTAACGAACATCATATCCTTGCATGCGTTTATAACGTGCAATCACGTCACCTGCAACCGTTGAATATGCGTGGCCAATGTGTAAGTTACCACTTGGATAGTAAATAGGGGTTGTAATATAAAATGTTTCTTTCACCATCACTGGTCCTCCTCTTCGTTTCCATCAAATAATAATTCATTTTAGTATTGTTTAACATTTTTTAAGCCAAATATAATGACTTAATCTCATATTTTTACGTTACTTTTTAATTATAACTTATATAGAAAGTTTAGTATCGTATCTTATTTACATTACCATAATTTTATTGTCTTATGGGAGTCGTCTTATCTTGTCATTTTATTTTTTGAAAATGATTTAACCAGGGGTCTTCATTTTCAAAAATAAGATTAATTAACTTCGTGATAAATATCATAAACCTCGCCCGTCTTCATATGACGCTCTTCGGCTACTAACTTAATCGCTTTTTTAGGCTTTAAGTCTTGTTCCGAAATATAATGATTCACATGTTCAATAATTGATAAGCTTTCAAACCATTGTTCAGTTTCCAATGGTTGTGCGCCTTCAATAAGGATAACAAATTCACCCTTTTGAGGTATATCGCCATCTTGCAAAGCATCCAATAGCGTGGTCGCCTCACGCATAACGATTTGTTCAAATTTCTTAGTCAATTCACGTCCAATAGCTATGCGTCTGTTGGAATCTACTTTGATAATCGCTTTTAACGTTTCAACCACTCTAAACGGTGATTCATAGATAATCAAAGTGCTATCTTGATACATTCTTTCCTGCAAAACATCTACTTTATCTTTATCTTTTCGTGGTAAAAAGCCTAAAAATGTATACGTATATGAAGGTAACCCACTTGCCATTAATGCTGTTAAACCAGCATTAGGTCCCGGTACTGTTTCAACCTGAATATCATATTGATGTGCTTCCACTACGAGTTCATAGCCAGGGTCACTGATTAAAGGCAATCCAGCATCTGAAACTAGCGCTACGTCATGTCCTTCAGTTAGCAAGCTAATTAAATAGTCAGTCTGTTGCGCTTTATTATGTTCATGATACGATTTCAAAAGGGTCTGTATATCATAGTGATGGCACAACTTTTTCGTTACTCGCGTATCTTCACATGCTATAAAATCTACATTTTTCAACGTTTCGATTGCTCTAAAGGTGATATCGCCTAAATTACCTATAGGCGTGCCAACTAAATATAGTGTCGCCATCTCAATTCTCCTCAATCATTTTTAATTTTCGTTGTCTAGTGAACGTTTTAATTTCATATTCTCTGCGCAATGCCTCAGACTTAGAAGTATATAATTCTTGATAAACTAACACTACCGGACGTCTTATTTTAGTATATTTAGCGCCTTTTCCAGCATTATGTTTCGCCACTCGAGCTTCTACATCTTTAGCGTAACCAGTATATAAACTATTATCGCTACATTTTACTATATACACATAGTGTTTATCCATAATACACATCTCTCATCTCATCACTATATTGTCCGTCACTGTTGTAAATATAGAATGGCGGGGCAATGTCTAAACCTTGTTTCCCATTTTTACGCCCCTCAACCACTACCGTTACAGCTGATTTATTTATTTTACTATAAATCATAATCACACGCTTAGGTTCGATGTTCGCACGTCGCATCTCTGTTAAGACATCCATCAATCTATCCGCGCGATGAACCATCATGAGCCGGCCACCTTGTTTTAATAAATGACGAGCAGCTAACATGCAATCTTCTAGCGAGCACATGACCTCATGTCGTGCAATTTTATGCGCTTCCTTTTGATGTTGGTTGAGTTGATTTGTTTTAAAATAAGGCGGATTGCACGTAACTAATGTATATTGGGACGGTTTAAACGTTCGATACACCTCTTTTAAATCCATGTGATGCATATGTAATCGGTCAGTGAGATGATTATATTCATAACTACGTCTTGCCATGTCCACAAGTTGCTCTTGAATTTCGATACTCTCAATTGCTTGTTGACCTTTTGCAGATAATAAGAGGGAAATAACCCCGTTTCCAGCACATAAATCTAAAATTTTGTCGTTCTTTCTGACTTCTGTAAAATGGCCTAATAATAAAGCGTCTGTAGAGAATGAAAACACATCATCATTTTGAATAATTTTTAAATTTTCTTTAATTAAGTAGTCAAAGCGTTCATTATTTTTTAACATCTTTTTACTCCTAAAAAAGGGATGTCTTTACAACACAAACTAGTAATCATGCGTGTTGAAATCCATCCCTTGTTATCAAACTATATATTATCAGTTTCTACCTTTTATGTTATTGGTAAACCGTGATTGTAATATTTTACGATAAAAAGAATCCTTAGCTATTTAGCACATTCATACATAATAGACAATCTTCGCCATAGCGGTGTTTCCCAAATAATTCGCCATTACAAATATGGAAACCTTCACTATAAAGTACCGCTAAATTATCTTTACTTGGTAAAGGTTTTTTAACGTTTTTAATTGATCGTTTCGTGTCATTAGCATTGTCAGTCTTTTTCTTATCATCGTTAACAGTATTAGAAACTTTGGCTACTTCAACATCTTGTTCACTTTTAGCCATTAATGTTTTTAAATTATCATTTTCAACTTGTAATGTAACATTCTCTTCAATAAGTTGGATGGCCAACGATTTGAGTTCGCTCATATCTTGATTTAATTGCTTTACATTGCTTTCAAGTTGTATAACTTTTTCAAATAAGTCATTACGGTTCAAGAGTACTAAACCCTCCTTAATTTAAAGCTTCTAATTCTTCCATTTTATATTCCATAGGTTGCTCTAAACCTTCGACCTTAACTTGCATAGAAATATCTAATATATTCAAACCAACTACTTGGCCTTTACCTTCAGGGGTATCTACTTTATCGCCTACATCTGGCAATTGTGCTCTAGCTTCTTCGTATAAATCATTTTCATATTTTAAACAACACATCAAGCGTCCACAAGCACCTGAAATCTTCGTAGGATTTAATGATAAGTTTTGATCTTTAGCCATTTTTATAGATACAGGTTCAAAATCACCTAAAAACGTAGCACAACACAGTGAACGTCCACAAGGTCCAATACCACCTAGTAGTTTGGCTTCATCACGTACACCAATCTGTCTAAGTTCGATACGTGTTTTTAAATTCTGTGCTAAATTCTTTACTAGTTTACGGAAATCGATACGATCGTCTGCTGTAAAATTAAAGATAACTTTAGACTTATCTAGTGTATATTCACAATTGACTAAGCGCATATCTAGTTGTTGTTCTTTCACTAATTCTTTACATAATGCTAATGCGTTACTAGCGTCTTCTTCATTTTGATGATATCTTTCAATATCTTGTTCAGTTGCAACACGTATCACTTCTTTTAAAGGTAGTGTCACATCTCCATTTTCCACACTCTTTGGTGAAAATTTTACTTTCCCAATTTCAATGCCTCGTTTAGACTCGACCACTACCCAGTCGTCAGTATCGACGTCTAAATCATTAGGCGCGTAATATTCCAATTTCCCTGCCTTTTGAAATTGTACACCTACGATAATTGGCATTTTATCTCACACCTTTGATTACAATTTGTTCAAATACGAGCGTTGGGTTAACATTTTGCATTAACTTTTTATGCGCTTCCGTAATTTGATCATACATTAATATAATTTGATTAAATGTTAATTGGCTTGCGTACTTTTCAACTTCTGCTTTTAAGTCCGGATAAATATAGTCGTTCTCAGTACCTACCTTAGCATGCATAATATCTTCGAAAAAAGCATTAACCGCTGCTAACGTAAGCGACTGTAATTTACGATTTTTGGCGTTCTTTAACAAATCAATAATCGCTATAAGCGCCATAGGTTTATTGGTTAATAATAGTTCACACCAATGTACGATAGACTTCCTAAGCGTGACTAAATCGTGTTCTTCGTTTAAATCTTTAGCTGTGTCTAACTGCGTTGTATATGTGCTCAACATTTCAGCGACAGCCCTATTTATATCTTGCTCTACTAATCTATCTATAAAATGTTGTTTATCACTTGGTTTAAAATAAACGTGCTGACAACGTGAATGTATGGTATCTAATATTTGTTCTGGTTTCGTAGACATTAAAATCGCGATGGTGTTCTCAGGAGGCTCTTCTAAAAATTTTAAAATACTATTTTCACCTTGCACAGTCAACTTTTCAAAGTCTTCAATAATATAGACCTTGTGTGTCCCTTCTATAGGTAGCTGATTCATACGGTGTACAAGTTGTTCGATTTGTTCTTTCTTGATGGTATTTTCTTCAGAAGCTACATAGATAAAATCTGGTTGATTATAGTTATCTACTTTTAATTCACATTGTTGGTCCCCATTACAAAGAATAAGTTTTGCAAATTCCATCGCTACATGTTGCATTGATTGTGCATCATCACCCTCAAATAAATACGCATGCGATAGCTTATTTGAATGATAAGCGTTAGCCAATTTTTGTTGTTCATCCATGTTTGCATACTCCTTATTCATCTTCTTATATAAAAAAAGGCCAGGACAAAAGCTTTCGGATTTAAGTAGAATCTAACGCTAAACAAAATTGTATTTCAAATTTTGTTGAATCATTATGTATCCTACAAAAACCTGCTTTAGACTACCGTGTGTCGGTGTCTTAGAGCACAAACTTTTAATGTCCCAACCTCGAATATTGCATCGTTATCTAAGGTGTCTTTGTTTTCTAATTTCTACATTACTCATCATTTTAAAGATTAAAAGCGGTGGAATGAATCAACTGGCATTACGAATACCGTAGCGCCACCCACTTCAACTTCAACTGGGTAAGGTATGTATGAATCTGCACTACCGCCCATTGGTGTCATTGGAGAAACGAGTTGTTCTCTATTACCACAAGTATTATCAATTACTGTTAAAATGTCATCAACCCAGTCATCATCAACACCACATAGGAATGTTGTATTACCAGCTCTTAAGAATCCACCAGTAGTTGCTAATTTTGTAGCTCTAAAGTTATTTTTTACGAGTTGGTCTGAAAGTTCTTGACTATCTTGATCTTGAACGATCGCTATAATCATTTTCATCTTAAAACACCTCTTCTTGATATTATATCATAATTTTTTAAAAAAATTTAAGATTATCTTATAAGTTTCAGTCACTACTTCATCAACATTTCGTGTTGCATCCACTACCGAAAAACGATTAGGTGTTTCTTGAATGATATGTTGATATCCTTCGATTACTTTTTCATGGAAAGCTAAATCTTCTTTATCAAGTCGATTCTGATCTCGTTGATTTTTTAAAATTCTGTCTCGACCTACTTCCGCAGTAATATCCAAATATATTGTTAAATCAGGATATCGACCATTAATCGCAAATTCATTTAACTGTTTCACTTCTGAAATACCTATACCCCGTGCAAAGCCTTGATATGCAAGAGAACTATCAATATATCTATCACATAAGACTATTTTATTCTCGTCTAATGCAGGTAATATCTTCTCTACCAAGTGTTCTCGTCGTGAAGCCGCAAACAACATCGCTTCTGTGCGAATATCCATGTTATCGCCTTCTAATACAATTTCCCGAATTGCTTCACCAGTACGTACGCCTCCAGGTTCTCTAGTCGCAATCACTTCATAGTCATGACTTAACTGTTCAAATACCTTACGTAAAACCGTCGTTTTACCAGAACCTTCTGGGCCTTCAAATGTTATAAATGCTGACATTCTATTCATCCTTAACTAATATTTTGTTATGGTTTAGACCTTCAACTCTGCCTTCACCTTCAAGATAATATTGCATTAATTTTATCATATTTCGTGAGATTTTCTCTCCTTTTAAGAAAACAGGTATCCCTGGCGGATAAGGAATTAAATGTTTAGCTAAGATTTTATTTTCAGCTAATTCTATATCAATCCATTTCGTGTGTTCAAGCGATTCTGAAGAATAGAATCCTTCTTCTAATACTAAAGGTAACGATTTTAATGCTTTGTCTTTTTTGAGAGGTAACTTCATTGTTGCTATCTTATGTAATAATTCTTGAAAAGGATAGCTATCACCTTCATGCCAAAGTGGCAATATCAACAAAGTTTGATGTGTATCTACTAATTCTGTATAAATCTCACACGCTTCAAACCATGTTTGTACTTCATATCCCGAATAACCTGGGTAACGAATTAATAATTTTAATGGATCATCTACGTGTTTAACCTCAAATCCCGTTTGAGTTAAGACATCGATGAATCGTGCCCTTTTTTCAAAAAATGTACTGCTCTCATAACCTTTGTAAAATTGATAGGCTAATTCAATGCTTGCCATTACCAAATAGGATGGACTTGAGGTTTGGAAATACGCTAAATAACGCACGACTTCTTCTTTGAGAGGCGCGTCTTTATGAATAAATAAGACTGACCCCATTGTGAGTGCTGGCAACGTTTTATGATAAGACTGCACGACATAATCTGCACCCGCTTCTAACGCTGATTTTGGAAAATGAGGCAACCCAAAATGCGCACCATGTGCTTCATCTACAAGCACAGGAATATGGTGTTGATGTAAAGACTGCACGCTATTGTTGATATCGAAACATTCACCGTAATAGTTAGGGTAAGTTATCACGGCTAGTTTCTGTTCGTTATAAGATATATGTTCAAAATCTGGTTGAAGATAATGTTGGCTTGTCTGACTTTTAATCATAGGCATTAATTCTGCATTTTGACGTGTCAAATCTACTCCATGAAACACGGATTTATGCACATTTCTACTTAATAAATAGTTGCCGTCTCTATTTGAAAACGCCTGAATGACCGCTAAAATGCCTGAAGTCGTCCCATTTACAAGAAAATAAGCATCATAATCTGGGTGTTTATCAATCTCTGTCATACTATCCAAAATGATTGATTCAGGGTGATGCAAATCATCTAAACCCGTAATTTCAGTCATATCCATTTCTCTTTTTAATTGTTTGAGATGCCCTATCGTCATGTTTTTATGCCCTGGCACATGTAAAGAAATCGCATGCTTATCTATTAATTTATTTAGTTGTATCGTAATAGGAAGATGAGAATACTTCAAGTTAGTCACACTTTCTTGTGGTTTTGGAATTAAATATACGTTGGTTATGTATATTCTAACTGTACTGATTATTTATATGCCACTATTCCTTTTGTTTATTTAACATTACTTGAATATATAATGCTAACCACAATTCTTGTGGATAATCATAGTTATCAAGAACAGTTATATAATGTTTTTCACCTCTACGTTGAGTTATTAAATTTTTACCTAAATCAAAAAGAGAGCGATGTGCGAGTAATATATCATTACTACCTTCTTGTATAGTGGTTTTAGTTGAAAAGTAAGGATTATTAAAATAATAATGATTCTTATAATCTAGAAAAATATAAGGAGTTTGTTGCTTAATCCCTCCATTTATAATCCTTCGCATCTTAAAGTCTCCAACTTTATATCCCTCAACATAAACATGGTAATGAGGACGTAAGGACCATAATTTAACTCTCTTAACAATTACTTTATGTTTAGGAGATATAACACTTATCCCAAATGCTGACATAAAATTAAGAATACTCAGCCACTTTTGCACTGAATTATTAAAATAAGGTTGCCAACTTGTATCATTCATACCGTGAATTTTAATATGAATATCATCAACTATATAAATAGGTGATTGATAAAAAAGTTCATTTTCTTTTAAAACGGGACTATCTTCGCTATCCATTAATTCTTTCTTATACTTATTTCTATAAAAGTTTCTTATTATTAAAGAAATTGATAATGCTAAAATACTTGAAATCCAATAAATTGAAATGTGTAATATCGGAACATCTATATCAACTAACCCAAAAAAGTCCAATATCATAACTATCGTAAGTATAATAGTACTTATAAGTAACATTAAAACTTCCAATAATAAAATCCTCCAATATCAAATTAGATCTTCCAATAACTATAATAAATAAAATAATTTACTATGTTAATGCTATCATTTTAGGTTTCATGAATATATATCACAGTCTCAAAAATATTGGTAAAAGTATTTAAAGTATAATTACTAATGAATTTTAAACTAAAAAACTCCCTCCAAAAGTTTTAATTTTTACTTTGGAGAGAGTTTAGTCACTTTAGAATGTGATTCTAAAGTAATTTAGTTATTTTGTTTTAGTGTCTCTATCTTTTTTTCTAAACATGAACAGTGTACCTAGAGCTAATAGTAGACTCGCAAAGATTGATGTATTACCTTCTGTTTTACCTGTTTCTGGTAATCCCACTTTATGAGATGTACTATGTTGTGGTGCTTTATGTGGATGTTCTTTTTCCACTGGTACAGTCACCTTAATATTTTGTGGTGGGCATAATTTTTCATCAGGTTTAATTGGAGCAACCACTTTTTTACATTTAGGCGTAGGAATCGGTTGTTCTTTAACCTTTTCATATACATAAGTTGTTGTAATACCATCTTGTTCCTTAACAATACCAGTGTATCTCCATCCACTTGGAATATCAGCATATGGATTTTGCTTACCTTTTCTTGCACTCATAATTGGGTTACCGTGCTTATCTACATAACACGTAACTTGTAATTGTGGTAAGTCATAGTGTGGTGCTTCATTTGGTACGCCTGTTTGAATTCTGTCATACACATATGTTGTAATACCGTCTTCTTCAGTCATTTGTGACGTATATTGCCATTTATCTCCAATAACGCTTGGTGGTGTTTGTAATCCTTCTTCTGGAGCTTTCAATTCATTACCATCTGTATCGACATAGCGTGTCACTTTTAATTCTGGTAAGTCGTATTGTGGTGCTTCATTTGGTAGTTCTGTTTTAATTTTTTCATACACATATGTTGTGATGCCATCTTCTTCAGTCATTTGTGATGTATATTGCCATTTGTCTCCAATAACATCTGGTGGCTGTTGTGTGCCTTCTACCGCATCTTGAACTTCATTACCCTCAGTATCAACATAACGTGTCACTTTTAGTTCTGGTAAGTCGTATTGTGGCGCTTCGTTTGGCACTTCTGTTTTGATTTTTTCATATACATACGTTGTGATGCCATCTTCTTCAGTCATTTGTGATGTATATTGCCATTTATCTCCAATAACATCTGGTGGCTGTTGTGTACCTTCTTCTGCGTCTTGGACCTCATTACCATCTGTATCGACATAACGTGTCACTTTTAATTCTGGTAAATCATATTGTGGCGGATTATCTGGGACTTGTTCATAAGTTGTAATTGGTTCATACACATAATGCACTGTAATATCTTGATTGCCAACTACTTCACCACTTTGATTTTCTGGTACTGCTGTTAAATGATAATGAACCATCTTTTTAACACGACCGTTTTCATTATCTTCATAAGTGACTTTATCTTCAATCGTTGGTGCAGTTGTTGTATAGTGCGTACCTTCCACTTGATGGTCTAAAATTGTCACTTGTGGACTTATCACTTCACCATCAGTAGTTTTAAAGTCCGCATATACACTTCCTTCAAAAATTTCTTTATAAATTAAGTGAACAACTTTTGTTTGTTTTTTCTCATAATGACCTTTAATTGGGTCGAGTTCATCGTCTACTTTTACAAATTTATAGTGACGACTATTGTTATTAATAATTTGTGGTATATCAACGTTATATTCAGTATTTTTTACACCTTTAGAAGTTGTGTTATTTTGGATAGTGTTTCCTTCTTCATCCGTATATCTAACTTCTAAATCGCCTCGGTTGTCTTCTGTTTCAAGTGTTACCTTATTACCAGCTAACCAAAGATCATCCGTACCAAGAGTAAAGATTTGTGAATGTGCTTTTGTTAAAATTGGCGCATCTTTTGGCACAGTTACTTTTACGTTAGTACTAAAAGATTCTCCTTTGTTCACTACAAGTGGTGTATCAAATACATATTTAACTGCAGTGACTTTAGATAGGTCAGTTGGATTTGAGGTATATGTACCATTCTTCACATCGCTATCTGTTGTATAAACCACACGATATTTACTTGTATCAGGAATCTTTTCAGCTAATGTCGTTTGAACATGGTCCTTAGGAATAGTGACAATGATTTCTTTTAAGATACCAGGGCTATCAGTGTAGTTGATTGTCGTAGTTTGTAAGTTGACAGTTTCTCCTAGATTGATGTCTACACGTGATTTATCAAAACTATTAGTCGCATCTTTACCAATCGTTAACGAAGACGCAAATTCTTTGGCAAGTGCAATTTTGAATGGTACATCAATAACTGAAACTCGTTTTTCATTTGTACTCGCACTTAAATCATCAGTAATAACATCCGATAACAGTAGATGATTACTACTTAATGTTTGGTCGTCACTAGGACGTACAAGCTCGGAATCCTTATCCCAAATTGCCGCATAACGAATTGAGTAAGAACCAATTGGTAATGTCCCTCTACTATAGATGTCGAATGTAATTTCTGGAGTATTCTGTGTTAACGAACTGCGATACGCGCCCGTCGTTTTACTAGTTTGATTCCAGTTATACCCCTCAGGTGCTTTATAAACATATAATGTTCTACCACTGTTTTTATAATTTGGGATTACCTTAATTGGGTCTATCACTGGTCTATCTTTAAGCACAGATTTCGATGTATTTTCCAATGAAGCATCATCCCACCAGAAAGAAGTACGGATGAGTTCATTATTCGTCCACGCACGAACATTTCCAAGTGCAGTTCCATCTGGCGCACTAAGTGTTAAATAAACATTTTTTATATCATCTAATTTAGTATTATCAATGTCTGAAGTATCATCTAGCACATCTTTACTTAGATATCTTAAATAGTCTTTTGTGTCGGCTTTAATTATTATATTGGCCTTATCATTGTAATTTAATGTATTTCCTGTAAATCCATTTGTATTTTTTAACACAGGTGTCGCCAATTTATGCGGAAACGCTTCTTTTGTATGAATATAAGAATAGTTTCGATGGAATAAACTGCCAGATAATCCACGTGTTGGCACAGCACTTGCTGCTTCAACCGTATTTTGTTTTACTTGATCGATAATGATACTATTCTGCATTTGTGTAACGCTATCATCTTTAGCCGCATCTTGCCATCTTTTTTCATCAACTGCATACGTAACATCTGCCATCCATTCAAACACATCTTTTTGTGCTTCATCAGCTGTTGAAATCGTGTCACGAAGCACGGGTGTTTGAAGAACTAAATGATCATAATGACTATTATTAATTTTATACGTGGAATTGTCTTTATTTAACGTTGTCCATTCATTAAGTTTAGTTGTCGAACCGTCACTATTTACCCCATAGAGTACAAATGGTGTTTTAAACTCATAGGTATCATTTTCAGATGTTTTTACTGACGAACCATTAAAATATTTTACTCCAAAAGGCATTAAGCTAAATGTTGTAAAATAATCTCCTTCTTGTCCTTTCGGAAGTTGAATAGAATGCATATAAGTTGAAGCGTACTTATTAGATTGATCTCGGTTATTAATAGATTTAATAACTCTAAATGTTTCGTGTAAATGATCAGCTTTTGATAATAAGCGTGAAGGGTCATGATGTCTAAGTGCTTGGAAGTATACATCACCAGCTTCCGAACCCGCTTCGCTAATCATTTTAAATTTAATGCCTTCATCAGCAGGTAAACTTTGGACATAATCTTGACCGTTTGGTAAGCGTCCGACCGTTTGCCATAATAAATTGACGTTGATATATCCATCTTTTTTAAATTTTTGTATATCTTCAGATGTAAGTGCAGATTTTTTTAATCTTAATGACGGTTTATAAGCTACAAAAGGTAATTTTTGCCCATCAGTTAAATGCATATGGATACCTTTATCATCTTGCGTCCAATATTGATTACCAGAAGCCTCTGGATCTAACTCAAGCCAACTTGGTATATTTAACACGCTATACGTGAAGTCAGTGTAACGTCCATAATCTTTTGATGTAGTCGCGTCGTCACGATTTTCTAAGAACCAGTTATCACTTGGCAATGGCACATTATAGCGATAGTTATCAGATTTATCGGAGACCGTGCCATCTTTCGAGATAATACCGATAGTTGGTTCAGCACTCGCTGCTTTTTTAGGAGTACCTGGAACTTGCCATATCGACGTTGGTTTCGTTTGGCCATAATCGGCATACAGTCCCCCTTTGACGTTATCGAATGTAGCTTGAGTTTCTTGAGAATCAAGCAAATTATCGCCTTCATATACTTTCATAGATGTAGTGACTGTATCGCCATCACTAGGGCCACTCCAGATCATTCCACCAATAACTTGTGAAATTTCTATTTCACCAGCCGCTGCACCTGCTATAGGTCTAAGATCAAACTGATAGCGCCATGTGTCTGCATCGGATAAATCTGTTTTTTTAATTACATATTCCGATTTAGAAAATGCTGGTGGTTCTACAATAAATCTCTTTGGCGCTTCATAGACAAGTTTCCCATTATCTAAACTATTATGCCCTGAACTCGCAAATGAATATGTAGTGCTCATTACACGACGGTGATTGTTTACATCTGATGTTAAATTAAAATGTTTATTATTGGTATGTGTATCACTAAATACTAGCCTACTTGTAACTTCGACGTTCGCATCGTCATCATCGTCATCAACATCTCTTCTTACACGTCGTTTGGGTGTTGTAGAACTTGTTTCACTTGTTGGTTGATGTGCGTCAACTTGATTAGATGTTGGATTTTCTGTAGGTTGTTCGCTATTATCGTTATTTTGACTCGTAGTAGCCGTAGCATCTGTTTCTTTAGGTTGGTTACTTTCAGCATTCGTTTGTGCAGTAGTATCCTTATTTGCTTCTTGAGAAGTGCCGTTCTCTTTTTTATCTGTAGTTGTATCATTGTTCTCTTTTGGCGTTACTTGAGCATCTTGAGAAGATGGTTTTACATTAGTATCTTCTTGGTTATCTGTTGTGTTGTTTGAAACATCTTGAGAAGCTTGATGATTAGTATCATTATTTGTAGAAATAGTTGAATTGTTTTCTTGTTTGGCAGCATGCGCTTCATTATTTACCCCAAAAATAATAAATGACCCGATTAAAATCGATGAAATGCCTACAGAAAATTTTCTAATCGAATATTTATTTTGTTTATTCGACAAAAAATCAACTCCCTTTTTGTTGTTATTTCTCATAGCTGTTTTTACTCCTTAATTTATTCAGAGATGACCTTGTCTATTTTTTTGCATCGTCTTCAATAGAATGCTATTTGTATGCTAATTTTTCAATATAATTTTATATTTAATTAAAAATATTATATTATAACTTAGTTTAGTTGATATTATATCAAAATATATGCCTATGAATTCTCTCTTTTATCTATATTATTAAAGTTATTTAACGCAATATAATATAATTCTTCCTTTTAAGTTTCCAAATTTCTGGCCTATTTTATAGATAGAAGGCTAAGACACTTTATACTTTATTGTCTTAACCCTCTAAAATCATTTAATTATTTTGTTTTAGATGTTCGATCTTTTTTTCTAAACATAAAGATTGTGCCTAATGCTAATAAGAGACTCGCAAATAGTGGTGTGTTACCTTCAGACTTACCTGTTTCTGGTAATTCCACTGTATGATGAGTACTATATGGTTTCTCTTTTGATACATGTTCTTTTTTGATAGGTGAGCTCACCTTAACATGTTGTTTCATAGGTGGTGCTTCATGGTGTTTAACTGGTGGAGTCACTTTTTTACATTTAGGTGTTGGATGATGTTTAACTTTTTCATAAATGTAAGTAGTAATACCATCATGTGCTTCAACAATACCTGTATATGTCCAACCGCCTGGAATATTAGGATAAGGTTTATGTTTACCTTTTTTCGGTTTAATAATATCTCTACCATGTCTATCAATATAACGTGTCACTTTTAATTGCGGTTTATCTACTTGTGGTGGATTGTTTGGAACGAGTTCATATGTTGTTACAGGTTCATAAACATAATGCACCATGATATCTTGATTTCCAATGACTTCACCGTTTTGATTTTTCGGTATTGCTACTAAACGGTAATGGATTGTTTTCTTAATATGACCGTTTTTATTATTCTCATAAACCACTTTATCGGCAAAAGTAGGTGCTGTTGTCGTATAATGTGTACCTTCAAGTTGATGGTCTAGAACTGTAATTTGTGGACTTAATACCTCGCCAGTTGTTGTTTTAAAGTCGGCAAAGACACTTCCTTCAAACACTTCTTTATAAATGAGATGAACCACTTTAGTTTGTCGTTTCTCATAATGACCTTTTATTGGATCTAAATGATCATCCACTTTTAAGAATTTGTAGTGATGACCCTGGTTATTAATCACTGGTGGGACATCTACATTATATTCTGTATTTTTGGTACCTTTAGACGTTGTGTTTTTTCGAATATATTTATCTGCTTCATCTGTGTATCTTACCAATAAAACGCCACGGTTATCTTCTGTTTCTAATGTAACCTTGTTGCCTGCTAGCCATACATTATCCATACCTAGCGTAAAGATTTGTGAATGTGCTTTTGTTAAAATTGGGGCATCCTCTGGTACAGTGACTTTGACATTAGTTTTAAATATTTGGTCTTTGTTGACTATAAGTGGCGTGTCAAAAATATATTTAATAGCAGTGACTTTAGATAAATCAGTCGGTGTGGTGGTATATGTGCCATTTGTCACATCACTATCTGTTGTATAAACGACGTGATATTTATCTGTATTAGGTACTGTTTCAGTTAATGTAGTTTGAACATTATCTTTAGGAATGGTTACAATAATTTCTTTTAATATACCGACACTATTGGTGAAGTTAATTGTAGTCGTTTGTAAGTTGACGCTTTCTCCCAAACCGACATCTGTCCGTGACTTGTCAAAACTGTCTGTCGCATCTTTACCAATTGTTAATGAAGACGCAAATTCTTTTGCAAGTGAAATGTTAAATGGCACGTTGATAACTGATACTCTGTTGTCATTCGTTAATGGGCTTAAATCATCAGTAATAACTTCCGATAAATCAATGTGGTTGCGACTTAGCGTTTGGTCTAGAATAGGACGTACCAATTCAGAGTCTTTATCCCAAATTGTAGCGTAACGAATAGAATAAGAACCACTTGGTAAAGTACCTCTATTAAAGATATCAAATGTCATTTCAGGCGTGTCTTCTATAAAGAAAAGTTTACGTTTGTCTTTAGGCGTTTTATTCCAATCATAGCCATCCGGACTTTGTAAAGATATAGAGTACGACCACTATTTTTGTAATTAGGAATAACTTTGATAGGATCAACTACAGGTCTATCTTGAAGCGTAGATGAATTTTCAAAATAATAGAAGTCAGCACCATTCGCATTGCGTATTAATTCTTTATTAGTCCATATTCTCACATTACCTAGCACAGTCCCATCTGGAGCGTTAAGTGATAAATACACATTTTTTATATTATCTAAGCGATTATTATCTATGTCTGGTCTATAATCTGTCACGTCTGTACTTAAATACTTTAAGTAATCACTATCATTAGCTTTCACTATTACATTAGCTTTATCATTGTAATTTAATATATTGCCTTGGAAACCATTTGTATTTTTAAATACAGGTTTAGCCAGTGTATGCGTAAATAAGTCTTTAGTATGGATATAAGAAGTTTTTGAACTAGACAATTCATCAGTTAAACCACGTGTCGGTACAGCACTTGCTGCCTCAACCGTATTTTCCGGAACTTGATCTAGAATGAGCGTATTTTGCATTTGTGATACGTTATCATCTTTCGCAGCATCTTGCCATCTTTTCTCATCTACTGCATAAGTAACTTCTGTACCCCATTCAAAAATATCTGTTTCCGTTGCACCTTCTGGCGTAACAGTGTCACGTATAATAGGCGTTTGAAGCACTAAATGATTATAGCGTTTATCACCAAACTCATATGCTTTATTCGTTTTATTTATTTCTTTCCATTCAGCTAATTTTGTTGTCGAACCATCACTATTAACTCCATACAGAATAAACGGTTCTTTTAAAGTAATACTATTACCTGCATATTTATCCCATTTGCCTTGGAAGTATTTTATATAACTAGGATTGAACTCAAATTTTGTAAAATAATCTCCATCTTGCCCTTTAGGAATTTGAATAGAATGCATATACGTTGGGGCATAGCTGTTAGATTGGTTTCGATCAGTCAAATATTTTAATACTCTAAATGTTTCGTGTTGATGATCTGCTTTAGAAAATAATCGTGAAGGATCAAGAATACGTAATGATCGAAGCGCTACATGGCCAGTAGGTTTACCATGCTTATCTATCATTTTAAATTTAATACCTTCATCTGCTGGTAAACTTTGTACGTAATCTTGCCCATTCGGTAAACGCCCTACCGTTTGCCATATTAGGTTGGCGACAATAAATCCGTCGTCTTTAAATTTTTGTAAAATCTCAGGAGTGAGTGCAGATTTTTTTAATTTTAAAGACGGTTCATACGCTGTGTTAGTTAAATCTTGACCTTCACTTAAGTGTAAATGAATTCCAGTTTCATCTTGAGTCCATAATCTATTATTTGTAATGTAAGGGTTAGGATCTAGTTCAAGCCAACTAGGAATATTTAGGATACTATAAGTAAAATCTGTATATCGGCTGTAATCTCTTGAGGTAGTAGTCCTATTATCATTTTCTAAAAAATTATGATCACTTGGAAATGGCACTTTATAGTCATAGCTATCCGATATATCAGAAACTGTACCATCTGCCTCGAGAACTCCAATTGTCGGTTCTGAATTAGCCGTTGTTTTTTTATTACCTGGAATTTGCCATATCGATGTCGGTTTAGCTTGCCCACGATCTGCATAAAGACCACACTTCACGTTTTCAAATGTGGCATGAGTTTCTTGTGTATCAAGTAACGTATCACCTTGATATATTTTCATAGTAGAAGTGATAACGTCTCCATCACCTGGCCCCGACCAAATCATACCACCCACAATTTGTGAAATATCGATTTCTCCAGCAGCGGCTCCCGCTATAGGTCTTAAATCAAATTGGTAGCGCCATGTAGTATCGTCTGATAAGTCTGTTTTCTTAGTTACATATTCTGATTTAGAAAATGCAGGTGGTGCAATAATAAAACGTCTTGGTACTTCGTAAATTAATTTCCCGTTATTGAAAATACTGGGTCCTGAACTTGTAAATGAAAATTTATGATTCATTTCACGGCGGTTATTTGTAATATCTGGAGGTAATGTATAATATTTTTCAGTATCATCAGTACCACTAAACGCTAGCTTGCCTACTACTTGAACATTGCTATCATCAACGTCTCGTCTAACACGTCTTCTTGGTTTTAAAGCACTATCTTCACTAGTTGGTTGACCTGCGTCAACTTGGTTAGACGTTGCATTGTCTGATGGTTGGTCATCCTTACTATTTCTAGTGCTTGTAGTAGGTGCTGAATCTGAAACTTTAGGTTGTGTAGTTTCAGCATTATTTTGTGAGTTACTCTCACTATTATTTTCCTGAGGAGTTGACGTTTCGTCTTTAGCACTATTAACGCTCTTTTCCTCTATAGGTTCTGCTTGAGAAGATGATTTCAAATTTGTATCTTCTTGCTTATTCGCAGATTGGTCTGGAGTGATTTGTGTTTCATTATGACTTTTGTCATTATTTGTAGAAATATTTTGTGCATCATTTGGTTCTGCGGCATGTGCTTCATTATCGACTCCAAAAATAATGAAAGATCCTATTAAAATTGATGAAATGCCTACAGAGAATTTTCTAATAGAATACTTGTTTTGTGTATTTGATAGAAAATTCCATCCCTTCTTGTTATTTCTTTCCATAACAGTTCTCTACTCCTTAATTGTTTTCGGAGATGACCTTCTCTATTTCTTTGCATCGTCATTCAATAGGATACTATTTGTATAAAAAGATTTCAATATAAATTTATATTTATTTAAAAATATTATACTATAACTTTAAATAGTTAATAAACTGTTAAAATGTATATCTTGCATTATCGTTCATTTTGTCTTCAATTGTTCTTTGATATTCAACATTTTCACCTTTAGCTTTGGGTATTTTTATATATAAGAGGGATATAAATGTGATAGTTCTTTTTCAAATATAGATTTATTGAGGCTTTTTACATTTTAAAAATAGGAAATCAAATCATTGGTTTTTTCATTAGCATGATTTAATGTGGAGTTAATTTATTTAAAACAAAAAAGAAGGTTAAGCAACAAAGTAATGCTTAACCTCTTCAATTGAATCTATCATTCTAGCGGAACGTAATCTGCTACCATCGGCGCTATGGAGCTTCCTTTGCTTTGAGGTAAGCGGTCGCATCTCTCTTCATTTTCGTCTTTCATTGGCTCATTTAGCTCAACTAAACTCGCTGCTCTCTTTTTCTCAATTCATCTTCTCAATTCATCAGCTTCAATCGCTTTCTCTTCGCAAAGCTAAATAGACGCTAACGTGTTCTCTCCGAAGTTTGTACCGTTTTTTCTTTTATTTTACTTTCTTTTTGCCTTCGGCTTTGATGCTAAATTTAGACATAAAAAAAGAGACCCTTCGGTCTCAATATCGGCTCATCGCATCCATACGATTTGTTTGCCTGGCAACGTCCTACTCTAGCGGAACGTAAATCCAACTACCATCGGCGCTAAGGAGCTTAACTTCTGTGTTCG
>NZ_JALCVE010000014.1:0-37105 GCF_022690565.1 Staphylococcus sp. acrmy
TACTTTTTGTTTATGATGTATATCAATTGAATCTGAATTTTGATTTTTTGGAATAATAAATTCAACCTTTTCTTTCCAATCTTTAACAAAATAAATGACAAAAACGATTTTATTAAGTCACTTTTATAACTACGAAAGATTGCTAAAGAATATAAAAACGGTTAGTATTTTTATAATTTTTAAAGTTAAAACAACGTTAAATGATCATTTTATTTTTCATCTTATGCGACATGTTTGAGCCATTTTCAAATGAATAATAACCATTTATAGAAAAAATAGGACTAAAACAGAAACGTTTTAGTCCTACCTACTTGTTTAACTACAGTTCATTTTCAGATTTACTCAATTGCCATTGAAGATAAAGTTCGACTGCAGTTAAAAGAACATTAATCATTGCCAAAGTAACTTTAATCTTTTTCTTAGTACTCATAAGTCTTCCTCCTTTCTTTAATAGCAGCATGCTATATTGTGATATTGTGTTGATCTTATTTTGTTATCCCCTCCCTTACCTTTCGTTTGATCTAGGTGGTTGCCTTAGCAACCACTTGTAAATAAAAAAAGAGAACATCTATTTAAAGATGCTCTCTAATTGAATCATTATTGATTAAATAAAGAAGTGATTGGTAAATGATCACGTCGTTTATTAAGCGTATGCATTTCAGCGAATTCAGACTTAAGGGATTTCATTAAGTACCCTTGCATGGCTTCAACGGTTTCATTTTTTTGAATAAGCATAGCTTTGAAACGTTTAAGAACATGAAGTATTTCTATTTCCATATCTTCTAATAAGTAATATGTATCAATAGAATTATTAAAGGACGTCTTGGCTTTTAATAATACAGGTTTGATGATTTTAATTTCATTTACAGAAAAGTTACTTAAATACCTTTGAATACTTTGAGGTAGTTCTTCGAGTAATTGGAATTTTAAAGCTTCATTATTAAAGTTTGAATTGTTGTGATTTGAATGATTTGTATGATTACTAGGAAAAGTTAGCTTATTATCATTCAAATCATTCGTATCATTACTCTCAGTTTTAATATAATCAGTATCATTATTCTCAGTATCATTAGACTGTGAATTTGGAAGTTCTTGACCACTTAAATTCACAGTTCTAGAACTTCCAAATTCATTGTTCTGGAACTGTGAATTTGGAAGTTCCTTGCTATGACTGGCTTTAATGTCATAATTAGGTTTTAATAAATATAATCTATTTGGTTTATTAAGGCCAACACGTTCTTGAGTTAATAAATTAAAACTTATTAACTCTTTTTTTAATTTTATAATTTTTTGTTCTGCATAACCTAAGTATTCGCACAAATGTTTATTACTGAAAATAAAGTAAATGTTATTATTTTTATCTACCCATTCATTTTGGATGGATAATTCAAAGCGATCTTTTAATAACGCATACATAATTTTGGCTTCCGCCGACATTTTTTTAAAATATGCATCTTCGAATAAATATTTAGGTAGTTGATAAAACCTTTCAGTTTTTACTTGTGATAAATTGTATTTTTCAAAATTGGGCATAATAAAAACCTCATTTCCATTTTTAGGATTGAGGTAATAAAACAATTTTTACGTAAGTTATATGTTTTGTGCTTGCACTTAGATGATTAGATAGATATAATACAAGTATCAAAAAATATATAAACAAACGAGTGCGAATCGTTTTATTACCGAGAGTCAATGCTACGCCAATAGCATTGACTCTTTTAGTATTTATAAAGCAATATTAACACTTTTAAGAAAGTATATAAAGAGTTTTAAATGTAGTTAAAAGCACATTGCCATGGCAAAATGTGTAGTTCATTGTTTTAGTACCTAATTAAGCTCCAAAAACATATTATAGGTAGCTAATTAGGTGCATATGTAGTAAATAGGTAGTAAATTTAGTGGTAATTGATGAAATAAAATTCATTAGGTGGTAAAATTTAGGTACTAAATTAGGTACCTAAGGGTGGATGTTATGAGAACTATTAAAATGGTTGCTGATGAATTAGGTGTAACTAAACAAACTATTGTTAATAATGCTAAAAGTTTAAATATAACTTTTGAAAAAGAAAATGGGATTAATTATATTGATGATAATGATTATTTGAAAATTATAGAAAAAATTACTAAGAAAGAGAGTACAATCCAAAATAAAGAATCAGTAAAAAAAGAATTGTTTGGTGAAAATACTGCAAAATCAGAAAAGAATATATATAATAATTCAAATAGTTCTGAGACATTAAAAACAAAAGTAAACGAATTAGAAAAGCAAATAGAAATCTTTGAAACTAGAGCTAAAAATGATGAAAAATATATTGAGAATTTAACTAAGCAATTAGATCAACAAAATAGCAATGTTAATACGTTAAATAAATTGTTGGAGAATCAACAAATATTAGCTTTAGAAAGCAATAAAAAAATTCAAAAACTAGAAAGTCAATTAGAAGAAGAAAGACAGCTTAATTATTCTTTTGATACAGCGACGAATAATAGACAAAATATTAATCCGCAAGAAGCAACTTTTACTGAAGAATCGCAAAATATCAACCAACAACAAACAAAGCGTCAACCAACAGAAGTAAATTACAAGGATATAGCCGAAGAGAAAAAGAATGACAGTACAGATGAAGGTGAATTAACAAAAGAGGATAAGTTCGTTGAAGAAACGAAGAATGATCCTGATGATAATAGGGAGGTAGAACCACCTAAAAAGGGATTTTGGAGTCGATTCTTCGGTAATTAAAAATGAATATAAAAGGTGTATCAAGGGAGTATAAATCTTTGATACACCTTTTATAGTGATGAAACTTCTGATAATCATCAGTTATGTTAAACTCTAACAAAAACTAAATTATCAGAAGAATTATCTAGGGTATTAAACATAGGTAAATCAATTTTCTATCGCCAATAGTATAAACATCATCCATATTAATCTGAAGATAGCTACATAATTCTTTAACAGCATAGCCTTTATTTGTATAAGGCGCCATAAACTCTATTAAATATGGTTTGTTTTGAGGTTTCTATGTTTAATCATTTAATTTTTCATTATATAAATCGAATAATTATAAAAAGTCATCATACTTTTTATTTTTTAAAAATATTTGAAAATTTAATAGTAATCCAATTATAAGATCAAATATCATTATCATTATAATCAAGGCAACTATAATCACTGTGACACTCGTTACATAACAAGCTAGTAATCTCCAGATAAAATTGACATTTTCACCAATTCCATAACTTAACATATTACAAAGTAGTAAAAGAATAATAATACCTATACTGTAAATTAAAATTGTCAGTGTATATTTTTTAATAACTCTATTAGGAAACAATAGTTCATCTATTAGGTTCTTTTTCACCAGTATCTCTCGTTCAATTCTATCTTTGTCACAGATTTTGATTTTACTATTTTTTATTTTTTCCTCTAATAAAATAACCTCGAACGATCTGCTAATTTTTAATAAATATGCAGGAAAAGCTAATGTTAAGCATAATGTAATTAATTCATTTACATTGTTCATGTAACTTATAAAATAGATGAAAGTTGCTACTAGTGCTCCTAAAAATATAGTTATATTAAGTTCTACATCAAATATTTTAAAAATATCTGCTCTATTCATCAGTTAATCATCCTTTCAAGGTTTATTAATACTAATAAATTATTAGATATAGGTATATCATATTATTAATTTAAGAAATTGTCTTTTATAATTTTACTTAATAATAAAAAAGTAGAACCATTTAAAATTAATGGTTCTACTTTTTAACTATTACTAATTTTAAAAATAAACTAATCTACAATATCTAAAAATATATGTTTAGTACTATTTTTGTTTAGTTATATCAAGTGATTTGGGAATTAACAAATAGACAACTATTGAAATGATAATCATGATAATCCCACCTACTAAAGCAGTTGCTACAAAAGCATCATTAAATGATGTTACAGCCTCGTTTGCAAGCTGTTTTATCCCCGTAGCTTTAGCTACTTCGACAGCGCCCACTACAGATTCTTCAGCTACATGAGCTAAATCTCCAACTATACCTTTTGATGAAAAAGATGAAATATCTAAAAATACACGATAAAGCATAGAAGATAGGCTACCAAGTACTGCTACACCAAAAACATTTCCAAGGTCATACATAGACTCTTCAACAGCAGCTGCATTACCTGCTTTTGATGTAGGTGTTTCTAACATTATTAGAGCAGATGCAACTGCTAGTGAAGCCGTACCAGCTCCAACTAAAATTAATGCTAAAGCCATTGTAGAATATGATAATGGATGACCAAAGAAATACATAATAAACATGCCAATGGCTGCAATTCCAATTCCGGAAGGTAACACTATTTTCGGTCCAAATCGCGCCGCTAATCCGGGTGCAATTGGTGCAAACACCATATCTCCTATTGCCATAGGTAATAGGTATAAGCCAGCTTTAAAAGGAGAAAGTTCTTCCACAACCTGTAACCATTGTGAAGCTAATAACAAAACAGATGTCATTGCAAACATTGTCATAAATGCAGCAATTGTACCAGCTGAAAATGATCTCTTTTTAAAAAGTCTTACGTCTAACATTGGATCAGAACTTGATAAATTACGTTTAACAAATATCACTATCATGGTAATTGCTAATACTATTACAACCCATGGAATAATATCTGCTAGTCCTTCTTTTGAAAATTCTTTGATACTCCATACCAGTCCAATCATGCCTGCAATTGATAAAATTGTAGAAGGAATATCCCACGAGTGAGACTTTTCTTTTGATAACTTAGACTCTGGTAATAAAAATAAACCTGCTACAACTGCTATTATCACAAACGGTACATTAATTAAAAATGCCGAGTGCCATGAAAATTGCTCAAGTAAAGCTCCTCCGATAATTGGTCCAAAAACAGCACCTATCGATGAAACGATTGACCATACAGCTAATGCAGTGGCCCTTTCTTTAGGGTTTTCAAAAATTACTCTTATCATTGAAAGAGTAGTTGGCATTATTAAAGCACCTGCAATACCAAGTAAAAATCGAATAGCTATTACGAACTCTGCACTTTCTGCGAAAAATATAGCTAATGAAACGAGGCCAAATAAAGCAAATCCAGTTAATAATGCTTTTTTTCTTCCCCATTTATCAGCAAAGGCACTCAATGGAATTATAAAGCCAGCTAAAACAAGAGAGTATATATCAACTATCCATAACTGTTGGGTACCAGAAGGCTCTAACTCTCTTACTAATTCCGGTAAAGCCATAATTAATATTGTCATATCCATTGTAACAACAAACAAACTAACAGCTAATACTACTAGTGCAGTCCATCTTTTTTTTGATGTCATCATATCAGTAGTTTTTGTAAAAAATGAAATCATTTAAGTTCCCTCCAATCCTTATAGACCGTTCGACCGGTCTATAAGGATTATAATCTATTTTTTTACATATTACAACAAAAAATCTTGCGAAATTTAAATGGCTGTATTGTGTTATACAATTATTCTTTGAATTTTTTGTGCTATCATTGATAGTACTTAATACTCATTAAAGGCGTGATGAACTTGAAAGATAAAATACTAGGTGTCGCAAAGGAATTATTTATAAAAAATGGATATAATGCCACTACTACTGGAGAAATTGTTAAATTATCAGAAAGTAGTAAAGGGAATCTTTATTATCACTTTAAAACAAAAGAAAATCTATTTTTAGAAATTTTAAATATAGAAGAATCTAAATGGCAAGAACAGTGGAAAAAGGAACAAATCAAATGTAAAACTAATAGAGAAAAATTTTATTTATATAATGAACTATCTTTAACAACCGAATACTATTATCCACTTCAAAACGCAATAATTGAATTTTGCACTGAATATTATAAAACTAATAGCATTAATGAAAAAATGAATAAATTAGAAAACAAATATATAGATGCTTATCATGTAATTTTTAAGGAGGGTAATTTAAATGGCGAATGGTGTATTAATGATGTTAATGCTGTTAGTAAAATAGCAGCAAACGCTGTTAATGGAATTGTTACCTTTACACATGAACAAAATATTAATGAAAGAATTAAACTTATGAACAAGTTCTCTCAAATTTTTTTAAATGGACTTAGTAAATAATTATATATATATTCTTGAAATACCAATAAATATTATTTCTAAATTACGTTCATTATTGATAAAAAATTTAAATAGTATTACTACACAAAAAGAGAGTGCGAATTCGCACTCTCTTTTTTCTTGTATAATTATTAAAAGATCATTTCAATAATATAATATGAGTTTTGAGACTCTGTGAGAGCCTCTTATTTGCATTGACGACCCATTTATCAAGATGATCCCTTATCATGCTTAATTCTATAAACTGTCTGTCTTGTGATATTAACTTCTTTCGCAATCTTACTAATTGCTTTCCCTTCTTCTAACATTTCCACCACGCGATGATAAATAATACGTTTCTGTGGGTCTTTGGCATTTGGTGAATAAAGTAAGGGGCGCCCTTTATATACGCCTTTTTCCTTCGCAACTTGAATTCCTTGCGCTTGTCGACGTTTACTTTCATTTCTCTCTTGTTCTGAAACCATTGCTAAAATTTGAACGATTAAATCTTTCATAAACTTATCCAGTAATGGATTGCCAATCACTTCATTCATCATAGGTAAGCTGGTAATCATTAACTGAACGTCTTTCTCTTTTAAATAACTCACAGTTTCAATAATTTCATCATAATCACGTCCCAAACGATCAATAGATTCCACAACGAATCGATCTCCCATTCTGACAAAATTGAGTGCTTCTTGAAATACAGGTCTATTTTCCACTGACTTTCCCGACTGTTTCTCTGTAAAGATTTTCTCCACACCAAACGTCTTTAAATTATCCAATTGTCTTTCTAAATTTTGATCTATCGATGATACTCTCGCATAACCTATAATCATTCATCTTCACTCCATAATTAATATACACCCTAATCATACGTTCTAATTGCGATAATTTCAACAACTTATTTTGTATGATTAGGGTGTATCCTGTCTAATTTTTATCTTTCTTAAAATTTAGTAATATTATTTATCTTTATTTTCTTGGTTATTTAACTTATTGAGATAACGATAGATTGTTGTACGTGAAACTTTCCATTGCTCTGCAATAGTTTTAATTGGTGTTCCATTATCATAAAGTGTTTTGAGTAATTTTAAATCTTGTTTATTTAATTTTTCGGGTCGACCTCCATAGCGTCCTCTAGCACGAGCTGCAATTCGTCCCGCTGAAGAACGTTCTAAAATTAAATTACGTTCAAACTCTGCAAATGCTGCGAATAAATGAAATAACAATTGTCCTGTAGAACTTGATTTATCCATTGTTATATTTTCTTCTAAACTATGAAAACTCACGCCTCGATTATTAAGTTCATTAACTAATGTGATTAAATCTTCCATGTTACGTCCTAGTCTATCTAGTCTCCAAACAACAATCGTATCTCCTGACCTCGCAAATTCAATGGCTTTATCTAAACCAGGTCGCTTACTTTTTGAACCACTCATATGATCATTAAATATCTTTTCACAACCATATTGATTTAACCGATCTTCCTGTAAATCCAAGTTCTGTAATCCAGTTGAAACTCTTGCATAACCTATTTTCAACATACAAACCTCCTATATACATTTTCATTGTACCATAACTTAATTCTGATCATATTTATGAACATAGATTTTCTGTTGGGTTATTGAACACTAAAATATGTATAATAGATATATATCTAGATATAAAAAGAGAGTGTCCAGAAAATAACCATTTTCTGGACACTCTCTTAAAGTAAAAAAACATATTGACATATCGCTTTTCAACGATTTATTATAGATATATGGAAAAATTAGAAGTTTTTAAAGCATTAGCTAGCCCCACTAGAATTCAAATACTAGATTGGTTGAAAGACCCTGAAAGTAATTTCGGTGATCAGGAAGGTATTGATTTAGTAAAAATAGGCGTTTGTGTCAGTCAAATTACAGAGAAATTAGATATGACACAGTCTACTACATCACAACACTTATCTATATTAAACAAAGCAGGACTTATAGAATATAAACGTCTAGGAAAATGGACATATTATAAAAGGAATGAACAAGTCATTAAAAATATAGGTAAAGTAATTGAAAAAGAACTATAATTAAGTTCTTTTTTTACACTTACACATCGTCATTTAACGATATAACGATGTGAGTGCTTTATAACTTTTTCCATAATACTAATGAATAGGAGTTTTAATAATGAAAACATGGCAATTAGAAAATTTTGGTTTAGATAACCTTAAACAAGTTGAACTAGAGAAACCCGAAATTACAGAAGATCAAATTTTAATTAAAGTTAACTCTGTATCACTTAATTATCGAGATACTGCAATTGTAGAAGGTGTATATACACCAGATTTACTCAAATTCCCTTTTATTCCTGTCTCAGACGCTTCAGGGGAAGTTGTAGAGATAGGCTCTAATGTTACTAAGTTTAAAAAAGGAGATCGTGTCACATCTCATATGTTCACAACTTGGTTAGAAGGTAAACCAAAAGGTGATGAATAATTAAATGCATTAGGCGCTACTGTTAACGGTGGGCTTTCTGAGTATATGGTATTAAATGAAAATGCTACTGTTTTTTCTCCTGAAACTTATACAGATAATCAATCATCTACACTACCTGTTGCAGCATTTGTGAATTGGTTCTCATTAGTTGAGTATGGAAATATTAAAGCAGGTGATAAAGTTCTTGTTCAAGGCACAGGTGGTGTTTCTATATTTGCAATTCAAATAGCATCAGCATTAGGAGCAGAAGTTATTGTAACAAGTAGCAGTGACGAAAAATTAGAAAAAGCTAAAGAACTTGGTGCCTCTAAAGTAATCAACTACAAAACGCACCCTGATTGGGAAAAAGAAGTCCAAAAATTAACAAATGGTAAAGGTGTAGAACATATTGTAGAAGTGGTCGGCGGGTCAAGTATTGCAAAATCTATAGAAGCTTTAGCTTTCCAAGTGCATATATATGTTGTTGGTTTTCTAGAAAATATGGAAGCAGAAGTTAATTTATTCTCATTGCTTGCTAAACAAGCAAGAATCCAAGGTATCAATGTAGGACACCATAGAGCATTTGAAGATTTCACTAAAGCTTTAGATCAAATAAATATAGATCCTGTAATTGATACGGTTTATTCATTTGATCAAGCAAAAGAAGCATATGAACATCAAATGAAAGGCGCGTTTGGTAAAATTGTTATAGATTTTAATAAATAGCCCCTATTTTCTATATTAATAATTATTTTATGAAGAGGCTGGGACATAAAGTTCTTGGATAAGTAAATAAAGACAATTTCTATTGAAATAATATAGAAATTGTCTTTTTTATAATTTTTTTGATTATTTTCAGTTCGTTGAGCTGTTACTTTTCTTATATTAAGTGCCATTAGCACAAATCCTAGTTCTCTTTTAGCTTTATCTATCCTTATCTTGTCGCGCATAATTTTCTAAAAATTCATTTTCAGCATCACAGATTGTTAAAATGAGTCCTTTTCCAATAACAATACCTAATGGAATGGTAACGAATAATAAGACACGACGATTGGTTGAACTGACGATGGGTAAGTCAATAATGATAAATGAGTAACCTGTGTCATCATCATATTCGATACGTGCACTTTCATCCGCATCTAATGGATCTCGGATAAAATCTTCAGGTAAGTTATACGTTTCTATTAATTGTTCAATTTATTCTCTATCAGGTTCTACAACATTAATCCATGATGCAGAGTGGTCTAAAGTCGTTTCAACGATGTCGTTGTTTGTTGAATGTTTATATGCAGTTAGCATGGTTAATGATTCCTTTCATATTCATTTAGTCTCAGTTGGATTGAGTACGTTCATAATGATTTTGGATCATAATACGTAGCGGCCCATTATAAATGATATTAAAAATATGTTTGGTTAACTCATTTACAGAGAGTCGATGATCATCCTGTACCCAATATTTGATAATTGAAATGGTAGCACCTGAAACATAACTATGAAAATACATTTCAGGAATACCATCAATCTCATGATTAATACTAATATATTTTTGCATATTTTCTTTCATTAAGGAATGAATTTTTTCTTCAAGTCTACTTTTACGTTCTAGCTGAAGAATCGTATGATAAAACTCCATGTTATCAGAGATATGTTGTAATACCTTAGTCAAAACATTATTTATAAAATCTTCAGCGGTATTTTCTGGTGAACTAATATCGAGTTGATTAAATTGAGTCGATGTCCAAATTTGGGATATACATTCATCTTCCATATCGGTTAATAACATGTATTTATCTTCATAATGTAAGTAAAATGTACCACGATTAATATCTGCTTGATCTGAAATATCTTGAACAGTAATTTTGTCGAGGTCTTTACGCTTTAAAAGGTCAGTAAAAGCACGCTTAATAGCTGACTTCGTCTTTCGTATTCTCCTATCTTCTTTCATAAAATATCGACCTCCTAATAATAAATAGACAAAAATGTACAATCTGTTCAATAACATACAGTATTTGAATAATTGATTATTGTTTATTTTTGACTATCTCATTATAATTTACAAAGTATTAAATATTCAACAAATTGTTCAATAAATTGTAGGAGGTTAGATTTCATGAATATTTTTAAAAGTAAACTATTATGGCTTGCACCTATTGCAGCGATATTATTATTAGTTATTTTCTCTTTGGCATTTTATCCAGCGTTTAATCCAAAACCAAAACAATTGCCAATAGCCGTTGTAAACAATGATAAAGGTGTAGACATTCAAGGTAATAAAGTAAATATCGGGAAAAAAATTGAAGATAAATTAATGGATAGTGATTCTGATACAGTTAAATGGGTTAAAGTTGATAAAGAATCAGATATTAAAAAAGGTCTTAAAGATGAAAAATACTATGGGGTAGCTATTTTTAATAAAGACTTTTCTAAAAATGCAATGAGTAAAACACAAAAAGTAGTGATGGATAGTAAAAAGGCAGAAATGAAAGAAAAAGTTGAATCAGGTGAAATCCCTGCAGCTGCCGTTCAACAAATGCAACAAAAAATGGGTAACCAAAAAGTTGATGTGAAACAAGCAACATTTAAAGCTATTGTAAATAAAGGTGCAAGCTTGCAAGCAGCTACGATTACTGGTAATGTGCTTGATGGCATGGGTGATAATTTGAATAAACAAATTACATCACAAAGTCTTAGCACATTAGAAAAACAAGACGTTAAAGTGAGTGCCTCAGATATTAAAGGCATTACAAATCCTGTTAAAGTTGATAATAAAGAAATTCATAAAGTTAAAGACCATCAAGCTGGCGGTAATGCACCGTTCTTAATGTTCATGCCAGTATGGATGGGATCACTTGTAACATCTGTATTATTATTCTTTGCTTTCAGAACAAGTAATAACTTTAAAATTCAACACAGAATTATTGCATCATTAGGCCAAATGTTATTAGCTGTAATCACAGCATTTGCTGCAAGTTTCGCTTATGTGTACTTCATGCATGGTGTATTAGGATTTGATTTTAATCATACAAACCGAGTAGCACTCTTCTTAGCTATTTCAATACTTGGATTTATCGGATTAATTCTAGGTATTATGGTCTGGTTAGGAATGAAATCTATTCCAATCTTTGTCATTTTAATGTTCTTTAGTATGCAATTAGTCACATTACCTAAAGAAATGCTACCTAAAGCATATCAAGGTTGGGTTTATAAAATTGATCCATTCACACATTATACAAATACCCTTAGAGAAATTATCTACATGGGTAGTCATATTGAAATGAATTCAACTATATGGATGATGATTGGCTTTATTATATTTGGCGCAATATCTAGTTTAACTGCAGCTATTGTAAGAAAACATAGTAATAAACGTACTGAAATTCCATCATAAGAATTTAATTTTATCCCTCGATTTAGCAGATTGCTATTTAACATATTTCTTCTGATTGATTAAATTATCACAAGAAGTAATTTTGCATTTCTCCACTAACCAGTGTTATAATATGATTAACAAGAATTCTAGCGTGAATACACCAATCCCCTCACTACGGCAATAGTGAGGGGATTTTTAGGTGTGGCTATAGTCGCCTATTTATCGTTGCGATTACGTAGCCAATGCGTAAATAACGCAACAATACAACCACTGATGACTGTGGTCGTGATGTGAACAAGAATTTCTAGCATGAATAACACCTCCTCTCTGCGTCTAAATTTGACGCCTGAGAGATAGGCGACCTGTATATTATATCATCTCTTAATATGCGATAATAGTTAGCTTCCGATAAGTCATTTTATGTTTAATGTATCTATGTGATAATGAAAATACAAATTCTATTAAAGGAGATAATTTTATGAAAAAACGATCATTACTTCCAACTTTATTATTGGCTAGCTCATTAACATTCACAGGTTTTTCAGCGACAGCCAATGCTGAGGATGGTGCCAAAACCGTATACGGAGAGAACTTACCAAATAGCGCAGATACAAATGGAGATGGTTGGGCTAATGTAGACTTCAATACTTCATCCCTCCCACAATCTGCACAAAATCAAATAAGTGAACTTTCTAAACAGAAAGATTCAGGGGAATTAACTCAAATCGAGTATAATGAGAAAGTTTCAAGTGTATTTAATGAATATCAATCACAAAGTACTGATATACAAAATAATGAGAGAACTCAACAAGGTAAAAGACCTTTCGGAGGGGTGATACCTAATGGTATGACTCAAGAAGAATACCAAGAATTAGAAAGTCATGTTCCTAACCCTAATAGTGTATCCACAGAAAAATATAATCAAATTGTAAAAAATGAAAGTCAAAAGATAGCTAATGAAGAAAATAAAACTATTAATACACCTCAAGGTGTGTTGACACCTGTAACTGAAAATAAAAACAAGAGTTCTGAAGGAATGAAAAATCAAGATTCAAACTCTCAAGTATTACCAGAAACAGGAGAAAGCAACCAAAGTGATATATTGTCAATAATTGGCGCTTCTGGACTACTAATATTAGGTATAAGTCTTTTAATATTCAGAAAAAAGGCAATATAAAAATTGATAAAATAACCACCGTGTTTATGTAAAACATGTGGTTATTTTATTATATATTTAATACATATTTTTCAACTCATGTAATTTACGTTTTCTTGCTGAAAAAATATTAACATAATCTAATTTGAAATACTGAAAAGGAGTTGTAATATGAAAAAAATCATTTTACCTATATTAATTGTTAGTTTATCGGTAATTTTAGTGAGTTGTAATAATAACGATTCAGAACATCACAATGATAATAATTCTAGTGATACTAACACCTCAGAAAACAAAGATAATGAAGCATCAAATGAAATTGACGAAAAAACTAACACATCTGATAGTGCGGATAATTCAGAAAGTAGTAATAAACAAAATAAAGAAAAAAATGATAATAAAAAACAAGAAAAAAATAATGATAGTAATAAGAAGCAACAATCTACTGATAAAAATAAAAGTTACTTAAATAATTTTAACTCGAAAGAAATTGAATATGCACGAGTTTGGTATCAGTTAATATCTACAAGAAATGATTTAAAAGGTATTAAAAATGTTTATGTTACAGAAATACCAAAAGGCTCAAAAGTAAATCCACAAGCCAAAAATAGTGCAATTTATAAAGAAAAAGTTGTGAAATTAGAAGCTCCTATGAGAGCTGGTGGGTCTGTAACATATAGCAGTAATGGTGATGGAACAATTAATGTATATAATAATATCCCTTATAAATGGGAAAATTCACAAAATAGTGATTATAGTCAAATGAATAAGATAACAAAAAAAGCAATAGAGGAGAATATTGAAACAGTCTATATTAAACCCTACGACAATAAAACAGTAGCTAAGTTAGCAAGTAAAATTAGATATAATAAGTAGTTAGTAGATTATTAAAAAGGCGCCTAAAATTAGGCGTCTTTTTTATCATTAGTTCAAAAGATAAGCATAACGTTCCATGTAACAGCATATAAAGTAATGAAGGTTCTGTTGCAAAGTTGAATTTATAGTATAATTTTAACAAAAAGGAGTCTTCTGTATGAACTATTTCAGATATAAACAATTTAACAAGGATGTTATCACTGTAGCCGTTGGCTACTATCTAAGATATGCATTGAGTTATCGTGATATATCTGAAATATTAAGGGAACGTGGTGTAAACGTTCATCATTCAACGGTCTACCGTTGGGTTCAAGAATATGCCCCAATTTTGTATCAAATTTGGAAGAAAAAGCATAAAAAAGCTTATTACAAATGGCGTATTGATGAGACGTACATCAAAATAAAAGGAAAATGGAGCTATTTATATCGTGCCATTGATGCAGAGGGACATCCATTAGATATTTGGTTGCGTAAGCAACGAGATAATCATTCAGCATATGCGTTTATCAAACGTCTCATTAAACAATTTGGTAAACCTCAAAAGGTAATTACAGATCAGGCACCTTCAACGAAGGTAGCAATGGCTAAAGTAATTAAAGCTTTTAAACTTAAACCTGACTGTCATTGTACATCGAAATATCTGAATAATCTCATTGAGCAAGATCACCGTCATATTAAAGTAAGAAAGACAAGGTATCAAAGTATCAATACAGCAAAGAATACTTTAAAAGGTATTGAATGTATTTACGCTCTATATAAAAAGAACCGCAGGTCTCTTCAGATCTACGGATTTTCGCCATGCCACGAAATTAGCATCATGCTAGCAAGTTAAGCGAACACTGACATGATAAATTAGTGGTTAGCTATATTTTTTTACTTTGCAACAGAACCATGCTATCTACATTATTACATTTCTCTTAACTGAATGTATGTTACATTTTCTAAATTAATATACATAGGCACTGGATTAAGTACTTTAATAATTTTTTCAGAACTTTGTGAATAGTCTATTTTTCTTGCAATTACTGAATCTCCAGAATGAAAATAAACTTCTATACTATTTACTGTATTTAATTCTAATTCTTGTTTTAATTGCTCTATTATCACAAACAAAAACTCCTTTCCAAATTATTTTGAAAAACCACATTTTAAATTAATTACTGTGTCTTCTGGTTTAATAATATTTTTAACACATTCTGAGAATACTTCCCTATAATAGCCCATACAAGTGTTTTATGCTTTAATAAATCAATGACTTAGCTTTTTTATTTCTCTACTCCGTATTTCAATTTGGTTAAATATACTTTATTTTGTTTTTAAAAAATTCTATATACTCATCTCTACTATTTTGATCTTTATCAATTTCATATGCGATTAATGTATCTAAACATTGCATTCCAGTATATTCAACTATTCCATGACTAATGTGAAATAGTACTTGTTTGTGTATATCTCCTGATGAACCAGTTGTTGTACTTATAATAGCTTTTTTATTAGATAATCTGGCGTTCTTAAACTTCCCATATGCCCCTCCATAAATCCCTCCATATATTAAAACTTTATCAAACCATCCTTTTAATATTGCAGGAACACTCGACCACCATAAAGGGAATTGAAAAATAATAATATCCGCCCACAATAGTTTGCTTAATTCAGATTTAATTTCCTTACTTAATATATTATTTTTGTAAGAATGCTCTTGTTCTATAGGATATTTAAAAAAGTTATTATTTTTTAAATATTTAAAATCAGATTTTTGAGCAACAGGGTTAAAATTCATTTTATACAAATCAGATACAACGACAATTATTACCATTCTCCTTCAATACTGTTTGTGCAATATCTTTAAGTTTACTATTAAAAGATTGAGGTCCAGGGTGCGCATATACTATTAGAATATTCATTTAACTTCTCCTATATAGTGTTTTGCAATATTTACGTTTTATAGATTATTCCACCATTCAAAGTTATCTTGTTTAAGTAATTGATCACTTTCTTTAGGTCCAAAACTTCCTGGTTTATACTGTGGTATTGTTACGTTAGATTTTTTCCATTCAGTACTTATATAATCTATAAATTCCCATGAATGTTTAAGTTCTTCCCAATGTACAAAATTAGTTTGATTTCCTATTAAAGCATCACATATAAGTGATTCATAAGCATCCACTACTTGTTTTTTATCTATTAAGTTATAGATTTGTATATTATGGTTTCTATTATTTCTAGTTGATTTATTTTCATAAATATATAGTGATATTTGGGCATTAGGTTCTATATTTATTACCATTAAATTACAATCAACATCTTCATTATCATTTTCATAGATTAATTTACTATTTAATTTTTTAAATTCTATAACAACTTCTATTGCTTTTTTATTTAAACGCTTTCCTGTACGAATATAAAACGGTGTCCCTTTCCATCTATCATTATTAATGAGTAATTTCCCTGCTACAAATGTTTCTGTTGTTGAATCACTATTAACACCTTTTTCTTCATGATATGACATTATCGGAGTTTCATTAATAATACCATTAATATATTGTCCTCTAACAAAATATTTGTGTACATCAGCCCCTTTCAAAAATTTTATATTGTTTAAAAGTTCGATTTTTTTTAGTCTAATATCTTTACTATTTCTGCTTTCGGGTTTCTCCATAGCAATAAGAGTAAGTATTTGTAGTGCATGATTTTGCACCATATCTTTAAGCGCTCCTGTAGAATCATAGTATTGGCCTCTATCTTCAATGCCTAAAGTTTCCGATAGAGTTATTTGAACATTTGATATATACTTGTTGTTCCACAATGGTTCAAATATTGTATTACCAAAACGTAAAGATTCAATATTTTGCACCATCTCTTTACCTAGATAATGATCTATTCTAAATATTTCTTCTTCTTTAAAATACTGTCTTATGTGTTTATTTAAGTCTTCGGCAGATTTCAAATCTTTTCCAAATGGTTTTTCTATTATTAATCTTGAAAATCCATTTGTATCAGAAAGACCTGATTGGCTTATGCTTTGAGTTATAATTTTAAAAAATTGAGGATTCATTGCTAAGTAAAATAATCTATTGCCATCCAAACAATATTTTTTATCAATATCATTGGAAAGTTCCTTTAATTTATTCCAACTTGTTTTATCTTCAACATTTTGTTGAAAGTAAAATATGTTATCTAAAAATAAGTTCACCATTTCAAAATTTTCTTGGCTTAATAAAATTTGTTTTACTTTACTTCTATATTCTTCATCACTTATATCCTCTAAACCCGTAGAAATGATAACTAATTTCTTAAAGTGACCCTTTTTATAAAGATTAAAAATAGAAGGTAGCAATTTCCTGTAACTTAAATCTCCTGTTCCGCCAAATATTGTTATTAATGATGATAAATTTTTATCCAAAGCAGTTCCCCCCTTTTACTTGATTAGCTAGTTTCTGGTTTTCATTCCGTAACAGTAATTATATTACTCTTCATCCCATTGTGTGTGGAACACACCTTCACGGTCTTTACGTTCATAAGTATGTGCACCAAAATAGTCACGTTGTGCTTGGATAAGATTAGCTGACAAATCTTCAGAACGATAACTATCATAGTAGTTCACACTTGCAGAGAATCCTGGTGTCGGTACACCGTTTTTAACGCCTGTTGCTACGACGTCTCTTAATGCATCTTGGTAATCTGTAACAATATTTTTGAAGTATGGATCTAATAATAAGTTTTCAAGTTCTGGATTATTATCGTAAGCATCTTTAATTTTTTGTAAGAATTGTGCACGAATGATACAACCTTCACGCCAAATCATTGCCAGTTCACCTAATTTTAAGTTCCATTCGTGATCTTCGCTCGATTTTCTCATTTGCGCAAAGCCTTGAGCGTAAGAACAAATCTTACTCATATATAATGCTTTTCTGATTTTTTCTAAGAATTCTTCTTTATTACCATCAAATGAAGCTTGTGGTCCATTTAATGATTTAGACGCATTAACACGTTCTTCTTTAATGGATGAAATGAAACGAGCAAATACCGATTCAGTGATAATTGTTAATGGAATTCCTAATTCTAATGCATTAATAGAAGTCCATTTACCTGTACCTTTTTGACCAGCAGTATCTAATATTTTTTCTACTAATGGTTCATTATTTTCATCTAATTTAGTGAAAATATCACCAGTAATTTCTATTAAGTAACTTTCGAGTTCTCCAGCATTCCAATCTTTGAATGTTTGAGAAATTTCAGTATGACTCATACCTAATAAGTCTTTCATCATTGTATAACTTTCAGCGATTAATTGCATATCTGCATATTCAATACCGTTATGAACCATTTTCACATAATGACCTGCACCATTTGGGCCAATGTATGTTACGCAAGATGCACCATCTTGCGCTTTAGCTGCAATGGCATCTAAGATATCACTGACTTTATTATAAGCGGCTTCTTGACCACCAGGCATTAATGAAGGACCAGTTAAAGCGCCTACTTCACCACCTGATACGCCCATACCAATGAAATTAACGCCACTTTCAGCTAATGTTTTATTTCGACGAATTGTATCTTGATAGTTTGTATTACCACCATCAATTAAAATATCTTCATCGTCTAATAATGGAAGTAAGGCATTTATCATGTTATCCGTAGGACTACCAGCCTTAATCATCAACAAAATTTTACGGGGTTTTTCTAATGAATCTACAAATTCTTTCAAGTTATACGCAGGATATATCTTTTGATAATGAGACTTTTGAATAGTATCATTAATTTCATTATTATCTCTACTATGAATACTCACAGAATATTTCTTATCCTCGATGTTCCACGCAAGATTTTTCCCCATAACACCTAAACCTAAAATTCCAATATTACTAGACATTGTATCCTCTCATTTCTTTATAGTTTATAACCTACAATCTTGCTTCAAGATCTTTTTTCATATCTTCAAATCCTGGTTTACCAAGTAAAGCAAACATATTTTGTTTATACGCTTCTACACCAGGTTGATTGAATGGATTTACGCCTAATTGATAACCACTCATAGCACATGCAAGTTCGAAGAAGTACACGACATAGCCAAATGTTTCTTCATCTAATTGTGGAATATTAACAACGATATTAGGTACGCCACCATCTGTATGTGCTAATAATGTACCTTCAAATGCTTTTGTATTAACTTCATCAATTGTTTTACCAGCAAGATAATTTAATCCATCTAAATCGTCACTATCTTCTTCAATAGTAAGATCATGTTTTGGATGATTCACTTTTACAACTGTTTCAAATAAGAAACGACGACCTTCTTGAACGTATTGTCCTAATGAATGTAAATCAGTAGTGTAGTTAGCACTTGAAGGATAAATACCTTTAAAGTCTTTACCTTCTGATTCACCAAATAATTGTTTCCACCATTCGTTGAAATATTGCATTGACGGTTCATAGTTGATAAGCATTTCAGTTGTATAACCTTTGCTATATAGAAGGTTACGGATTGTTGCATATTGATAAGCAATATTTTCTTCTAATTTGTCAGAAGATAATTCTTTACGTGCTTTTGCTGCACCAATCATCATCGCTTCAATATTAATACCTGCAGCTGCGATTGGTAATAAACCTACAGCAGTTAACACTGAATAACGGCCACCTACATCATCAGGGACTACAAATGTTTCATAACCTTCATTTGTAGCTAATTGTTTTAATGCACCTTTTTGTTTATCTGTTGTAGCAAAGATACGTTTTTTAGCTTCTTCTTTGCCATATTTATTCTCAACTAATTGTTTGAATAAACGGAATGCAACTGCTGGTTCTGTAGTTGTACCAGATTTAGAAATGACGTTTACAGAGAAATCTTTGTCAGCTAAATAATCTACTAATTCTTTTGTATAATTTGATGATAAATGATTACCTACAAAAACAATTTCAGGATAGTCATTATTTGTTCTAAATGAAGATGTTAGCATTTCAATAGCAGCACGTGCACCAAGGTATGAGCCACCAATACCAATAACAACTAACACGTCAGAATTTACTTTAATACGTTTAGAAGCTTCTACAATTCTTGAAAACTCTTCTTTATCGTAATCAATTGGAAGGTCTACCCAACCCAAGAAATTATTTCCTGCACCAGTTCCTTCATGTATCGTTTTGTGTAATGTCTTCACGATATCTTTTTGTTGTTCTAATTCATGTTCTCCAAAAAATTCTAAAGTCTTACCATAATCTAATTGAATATGAGTCATCTAAAAAGCCTCCAAATTTGTAATTATTAGTCTTATATTTACAATTCCAACTGTACACTACAGTGTAATATTATTCATACTGAAAAAATAGTCACCCCCTTTAGATAAGCTGACATTCCCTATATGCCAATTTTGTCAGTATTGATTTATTGATAATTATGTCAAAATAAAGGTATAAATTAATGAAAGGATGAATTATAGTGGAATTACAATTAGCTATTGATTTATTAAATAAAGAAGAAGCAGCAGAATTAGCGAAAAAAGTAGAAGAATATGTCGATATTGTTGAAATTGGTACACCAATTGTGATTAATGAAGGTTTACCTGCCGTTCAACATTTAAATGAAAATATAAGCAATGCTAAAGTATTAGCAGACTTAAAAATCATGGATGCAGCAGACTATGAAGTAAGCCAAGCTGTTAAATTCGGCGCTGATGTTGTAACAATTTTAGGTGTAGCAGAAGATGCGTCAATTAAAGCAGCAGTTGAAGAAGCACATAAAAATGACAAACAATTATTAGTAGATATGATTGCTGTACAAGATTTAGAAAAACGTGCGAAAGAATTAGATGAAATGGGTGCTGACTATATTGCAGTGCACACTGGTTATGATTTACAAGCTGAAGGACAATCTCCATTAGATAGCTTACGTAAAGTTAAATCAGTAATTAAAAATTCTAAAGTCGCAGTTGCTGGTGGTATTAAACCAGATACAATTAAAGAAATTGTTGCAGAAGAACCTGACTTAGTAATTGTTGGTGGCGGTATCGCAAATGCTGATGACCCTGTAGAAGCAGCTAAACAATGTCGTGACGCTATTGAAGGTAAATAATGATGGCAACTTTTAATCATTATCAATTAATTTTAGATGAGTTAAAGGGTACTTTATCTCATGTTAAAGATGAAGAGTTTGATGGATTTGCATCAGAAGTAACTGAAGCATCACGCATATTTGTTGCAGGTAAGGGTCGTTCTGGATTCGTTGCAAATAGTTTTGCAATGAGACTCAATCAATTAGGCAAGCAAGCATTTGTTATTGGCGAATCAACAACACCATCAATTCAAAAAGGTGATTTATTTATTGTGATTTCTGGTTCGGGTTCAACAGAACACCTTCGCTTATTAGCAGATAAAGCGAAATCAGTTGAAGCAGAAGTGGTATTACTAACAACTAAACTAGATTCTGCAATTGGTGAAATTGCAGACACAGTAGTTGAATTACCAGCAGGTACAAAACACGATGCTACTGGGTCTGATCAACCGTTAGGTAGTTTGTTTGAACAATCATCACAAATCTTTTTAGATAGTGTAGTCATTGGACTAATGACACAATTAGATGTTGATGAAACAACTATGCAAAATAATCATGCCAATTTAGAATAGATATAAATAAGCAGTTAATGCGGAAGATTATATAATCTTCCGCATTAACAATGTAAATTCTAATATTATAGAAGAAAGAAGGATGAAAATTGTATTATAAAGGAAAAGAATTTTTCACTTCTAAAGATTTAGCTTTATGTGTTATCGGAGGAAAGTGGAAGATCCCTATAATTTTTCATTTACTTCAAGACAAAGTATTGAGATTAAGTGAGCTACAAAAAAAGTTGCCGCATGTCAATCAAAGGATGCTAATAAGACAACTTAGAGAATTAGAAGAGGACCAAATTATTGAAAGACATATTTATTCTGTAGTTCCCCCAAAAGTGGAGTATAAGCTGACATCTATAGGCTACAAGCTAGATAAGGTGGTTTATGCAATATGCGAATGGGGTGATTTATTCAAGGATGAAATAATACATTAAAAAGTTCTGGTGCAAATTAAAAATAAAGTTAACTACTCTCTTATAATGTAAGTATTCAATTAGCTGACTAACATGTATTAATTTCGCCGTTCTATGAAATTAAGGGTTCTGTTGCAAAGTTAGAAAAATATAGCTAATCACCATTTTATTGTGTCAGTCTTCGCCTAACCAGCTAACATATAACTAATTTCGTGGCATGGTGAAAATCCGTAGATCTGAAGAGACCTACGGTTCTTTTTATATAATCCGTAAATACATTCAATGCCTTTGAGTGTATTTTTTGCCGTATTGACACTTTGATATCTTGTCTTTCTCACCTTAATGTGACGATGATCTTGTTCAATGAGGTTATTGAGATATTTAGATGTGCAATGACAGTTAGGTTTCAGCTTAAACACTTTAATTATTTTAGCCATGGCTACCTTCGTTGAAGGTGCTTGATCTGTAATTATCATTTGAGGTTTACCGAATTGTTTAATAAGGCGCTTAATAAACGCATATGCTGATTGATGATCTCGTTTTTTGCGTAACCAAATATCTAATGTATGTCCATCTGCATCAATCGCGCGATACAGATAACACCACTGTCCTTTAATTTTGATATATGTCTCATCAATACGCCACTTATAATACGTTTTTTTATGTTTTCTCTTCCAAAGTTGATAGAAAATAGGTGCATACTCTTGAACCCATCGATAAATGGTTGAATGATGAACATCAAAACCACGTTCCCTTAATATTTCAGATATATCACGATAACTTAATGCGTATCTTAAGTAGTAGCCAACGGCTACAGTTATAACATCTTTATCGAATTGTTTATATCTGAAATAGTTCATACAGAAGACTCCTTTTTGTTAAAATTATACTATAAATCTAACTTTGCAACAGAACCGTAATGAATCAATTCATCACTATCTAATGCCACCATTGTTAGTTCAGCCTTGCATGGTTTAACGTATCTCACATAATGGTACAAATCTTCAAATAGTGCCTGTTTTTCGGGCATTTTAAACACCTTGTGTACATTAAAACCTATTTCTTCTAATCGCTTTGTAATCACGCCGAAAACGAATGTGTTCATGTGAAATCACTCCATCATTTTTAATATTCACATGTACACTAAAAAAAATCCGATACATCGGCTTTTTATTTTTGGTTTAATTTATTTCTATATTGTTTTCACTATCGCTCGGACGCATAAGTGTTAAAACACCTTCTACCATACCTATCACACCCGGTATTCCCGTCCAACAAAATAGTAAATAAAGAAGAGCATTTTTATTTTTCTTAACATAAAACTTATGAGCCCCGAAACCTCCTAGAAAAAATGCTAATGCAGAGTAAACATATTTATTAACTTGCATGATTTCCACTCCTTTAATTAATTGATTTAGAGAAACATTAAATAATTTAGTGATTTCTAAAATTGTTTTTAAGTCGGGATTACTTACTTCTCTTTCCCAATTAGAAATAGAATGTCTCGATACCCCTAACTTTTCAGCTAATTTTTCTTGAGACATGTTTTTACTTTTTCTTAACTTTTGTATTTGATGTCCAATTTTTGTTTCCAAATTATTTTTCTCCCTAACTTTAAGATATATTTAAACTCAATTTTTTCTATCGATATTTATGAACATTAGTATTTTTTATGCTGAAATATGTGAACAATCGCATAATATCAAGGTTTTTCTATAATTATACACGTTTTAAAATACATTGTGATAATACATAGAATGTACCTTATCTAAGTATATAAATGTTTTCTTTAAACCAAAGCTAATTTACCACATTGGGTTAAGTTTCTTATTATTAAAGAATGAACTTTGTATGATTTCAACTGCTTACTATCTTCTCATTTGGTTATTTCTCTCTTGTTTCTTCTTCTTTTTCTGATGATTAATATTGTTTTGCTTTTCAGTTTCGTTCGCATAGTACATAAGAAAGTCACTAGCATTTATCGTTGGTAAATTAATGTGATTAGTTTGTTCATTTTCATGTTCAATACGATTGTCATGATCATTTCTATCTACTTGATTAATATGTTTTTCGATAACTTCTTCTTGATCGACATGATTATATTGGTTCTGTTGCAAAGTTGAATTTATAGTATAATTTTAACAAAAAGGAGTCTTCTGTATGAACTATTTCAGATATAAACAATTTAACAAGGATGTTATCACTGTAGCCGTTGGCTACTATCTAAGATATGCATTGAGTTATCGTGATATATCTGAAATATTAAGGGAACGTGGTGTAAACGTTCATCATTCAACGGTCTACCGTTGGGTTCAAGAATATGCCCCAATTTTATATCAAATTTGGAAGAAAAAGCATAAAAAAGCTTATTACAAATGGCGTATTGATGAGACGTACATCAAAATAAAAGGAAAATGGAGCTATTTATATCGTGCCATTGATGCAGAGGGACATACATTAGATATTTGGTTGCGTAAGCAACGAGATAATCATTCAGCATATGCGTTTATCAAACGTCTCATTAAACAATTTGGTAAACCTCAAAAGGTAATTACAGATCAGGCACCTTCAACGAAGGTAGCAATGGCTAAAGTAATTAAAGCTTTTAAACTTAAACCTGACTGTCATCGTACATCGAAATATCTGAATAACCTCATTGAGCAAGATCACCGTCATATTAAAGTAAGAAAGACAAAGTATCAAAGTATCAATACAGCAAAGAATACTTTAAAAGGTATTGAATGTATTTACGCTCTATATAAAAAGAACCGCAGGTCTCTTCAGATCTACGGATTTTCGCCATGCCACGAAATTAGCATCATGCTAGCAAGTTAAGCGAACACTGACATGATAAATTAGTGGTTAGCTATATTTTTTACTTTGCAACAGAACCTGATAATACAATAGATTATCTAAAAACAATTTTAAATAAAAAAACGACAAAAGAATCGACAAAATTTGATGAAAAATCGACAAACAAAACAGAATCATTAAATAACCAATATAGCAGTTATATCGATAAATACATAGAGCATTTAGAATCAGAAATTCGACAAAAGAATCGACAAATTGACGATTTAACAATTGCATTAAAACAAGAACAATCTTTGAATTTAAATAGCCAAAATATATTAAGTAATACCAAAAAAATAGAAACTGATAATATAGATTCAAAAGAAGATATCATTACTCCAAAAGCATCAAAAAAAAATGAACAAAAACAATCTATCTTTTCTAAACTATTCAAAAAAAAATAATGTATTCACGCCTAAAGGCGTGAATACATTATTTTCTCTAAAAAGAAATTATCACTTGTTAATTATAATATAGTTAATATTTAGCAAGTGAAGTGTGGTTTATCATATGCAAAAATCCCACTACTGTCCAAAGCAAAGTAGGGTTTTTATTTAATATACAAAATACAAAGCATTTCTATATTGACAAAGGATAAAAATCATACTAACTTATGAATATATGCTCATATATTCATAAGTTAGTATGATTTTCTTCGAGTAACAAAACATTAATTGAAATTTTATATTTTTTAACTCTATAGTTATAAAAACAAAAATTCAAATTATAGAAAATATTTTTCATCATTAAAAAGAGGAGGGATTAAATGGAAAACGATCACAATCATAATCATACACATGGCGCGAACAAAAAGACTTTATTAATTAGTTTTATTATTATTACAAGTTACATGATTGTAGAAGGGTTAGGTGGTTTCTTTACTAACAGTCTTGCGTTAATTTCAGATGCTGGTCATATGTTAAGTGATTCTATTTCTTTAGGTATTGCTTTAATTGCATTTACTTTAGGAGCGAAGCAAGCTAATACAAATAAAACTTTTGGCTACAAAAGGTTTGAAATACTAGCAGCTGTACTTAATGGTATTACTTTGATGTTAATAGCTATCTATATTTTTTATGAAGCTATTGAGAGATTTAAAAACCCCCCTGAGGTAGCTTCTACAGGCATGTTAATTATCGCCTTGGTAGGCTTGTTTATTAATATTATTGTGGCTTGGATAATGCTGCGCGGGAGCGATGTAGAAGAAAACTTAAATATGCGTGGAGCATATTTGCATGTAATAAGCGACATGCTTGGATCTATAGGTGCAGTTATAGCAGCCCTTCTCATTATATTTTTTAGATGGGGGTGGGCGGATCCTTTAGCAAGTGTGATTGTAGCAATTTTAGTACTACGTAGCGGCTTTTATGTAACAAAATCAAGTCTTCATGTATTAATGGAGGGAGCACCAAGCAATATAAATACAAAAGACATTATTAAAACTATTAAAAAATTCAAAGAAGTTAAAAATATTCATGACTTTCATGTTTGGTCAGTAACTAGCGGATTAAACGCGTTATCTTGTCATATTGTTGTAGAAGATACAATGACCATTACTGAAAATGAGTTTTTACTTAAACGTATAGAACATGAACTCAATCATCAAAATATTCAACATGTCACAATACAGACTGAAACTTCTAACAATAATCATAGTGAAAAATTGTTTTGTATCGTGAAAGAAGAAGACAGTCAACATCATCATTAAATAAACAGCCATTATTTTTTAATAATGGCTGTTTATTTAATTATTCCAATATATTTAATATATCTTTTTTGTTATTTTCAAATCCCACGTAATATTTAAACAACTTTTTTTTACCCCAAAAAATTTTTTTATAAAAAACAAATAAGGGAACAATTCGGTTGCCTGATATTTTTTTCATTTCTTCTTCTAAGTCCAAATTTTGACTTACATCTTTATGACTATAACTAATCTCTTGAGAGTTTAAATACCTTTTTGATTCTTGGCAATCAGAGCATGTAGGTCTTGTGTAAAGCTCAAGTTGTATATTTTTATCCAAATATATCTCTCCTAATATAAGTTTTAGCATACATTTTATACAAGTGTACCTCTTAAAACAAACTATAAATATTAATTTTTTATATGAAACTTTTGTATTGACTTATACCTACTAGGGGTATAATATAGATTCCAACAAGAGATACCCCGTTAGGGTATATGAGGAGGGGTGAAATTGAACACTACTACTGTTAAAAACAATGACGCATTGCTCAATAGACTCAAAAGATTAGAAGGACAAATGCGCGGTTTACAATCAATGATAGCAGAAGATAGATATTGTATAGATGTACTAGTACAAATAACAGCAATACAATCAGCCCTAAAACAAGTGGGTTTTATAGTAACTGAAGACCATATATCTAATTGTGTAAGTGAAGGTATTAAAAATGGCAACGGAGAAGAAAGTATCAAAGAATTGATGGTTGTATTAAAACAATTTTCAAAATAGGAGGAAAGAAATAATTGAGTGAAAATATTAAAAAAACCTCATTAGGTATCACAGGCATGACATGTGCAGCTTGCTCGAATAAAGTAGAAAAAAATCTAAATAAATTAGATGAAGTTAACGCTAATGTAAATCCTTCTACAGAGAAAGCTACAATTGAATATAACCCCAATGTTACATCATTAGAAGATATTGCAAATACAATTCAAAAAACAGGTTATGGAGTTTTAACCGAAAAAGTGGATCTCGATGTAATGGGAATGACGTGTGCAGCTTGTTCGAATAAAATCGAAAAAGTTTTAAATCGAATCTCAGGTGTAAATAAGGCTACAGTTAATTTAACCACAGAAAGTGCTACTGTAGAATACAACCCTGATATGACGTCTGTAGATGAATTTCAACAACGTATTAAAAACCTAGGGTATGAGGCACAACCTAAAAAAGAAGCATCAGAAAAAAGTTCCCAAAAAGAAAAACAATTAAAACGACAGTTAATTAAATTAGTTGTTTCAGCTGTTTTAGCAGCTCCATTGTTAATGACAATGTTCGTTCATTTATTTGGTATTCAAATACCACATATATTTATGAACCCGTGGTTCCAATTTGTATTAGCAACGCCTGTTCAATTTGTTATTGGTTGGCAATTTTATGTAGGCGCTTATAAAAACCTTCGTAATGGGTCAGCAAATATGGATGTTCTTGTCGCTTTAGGTACAAGCGCAGCCTTCTTTTATAGTATTTATGAATCGATTAAGTGGTTAATTAATACAAATTATGAGCCACACCTATATTTTGAAACAAGTGCTGTATTAATTACTTTAATTCTTTTCGGAAAGTATTTAGAAGCACGTGCTAAAACACAAACAACAAATGCGTTAAGTAAATTGTTGAATTTACAAGCTAAAGAAGCACGTATATTACGCAACGGTGAAGAGACTATGGTTCCTTTAAGTGAGGTAAAAGAAGGAGACTATTTAGTTATCAAACCAGGAGAAAAAATACCAGTAGATGGCAAAATAATTAAAGGTATGACTTCAATTGACGAGTCAATGTTGACAGGTGAATCTATTCCTGTTGAAAAAATGCAAAATGATAATGTTATAGGATCAACAATGAATAAAAATGGAGCAATTACTGTTGAAGCAACAAAAGTTGGTAAAGATACAGCTCTTGCCTCCATTGTTAAAGTTGTCGAAGAAGCGCAAGGTTCTAAAGCGCCAATACAAAGACTAGCAGATATTATTTCTGGATATTTTGTACCTATCGTTGTAGGTATCGCGATTTTCACATTTATTATATGGATTTCATTAGTTCAGCCGGGACAATTTGAACCAGCCTTAGTTGCTGCAATAGCAGTATTAGTTATCGCTTGTCCTTGTGCGTTAGGCTTAGCTACGCCTACTTCTATAATGGTGGGTACCGGAAAAGCTGCTGAAAATGGCATTCTATTTAAAGGTGGAGAACACATTGAAGGTACACACGCTATTAATACAGTTGTTTTAGATAAAACTGGCACTATAACAAATGGCACACCTGAAGTCACTGATTTTAGTGGAGATGATCAAACATTACAATTGTTAGCTAGTGCAGAAAAAGGTTCTGAACACCCACTAGCTGAAGCTATCGTAAGTTATGCTAAAGAAAAATCATTAGAATTTTTAGAAGTAGACCATTTTGAAGCTATACCAGGGCGCGGTATAAATGCAACAATTGATGGTAAAGAACTTTTTGTCGGAAATCGAAAACTAATGAGTGAAAAAGGAATCCAAACTAATGAAGCTGAAACAAATCTCGCTCAATTTGAAAAAGAAGGAAAAACTGCAATGCTTATAAGCGTAGATAACGAATTGAGAGGGGTTGTCGCTGTAGCTGATACAGTTAAAGATACTGCCCAACAAGCTATTCAAAAACTTCATGAATTAGGTATTGAAGTTGCTATGTTAACTGGTGATAACAAACGTACCGCACAAGCAATAGCAAAACAAGTTGGTATAGACACGATTATTGCAGAGGTTTTACCAGAAGAAAAAGCTTCTAAAGTAGCAGAAATTCAATCTGAAGGTAAAAAAGTAGCTATGGTTGGAGATGGTGTCAATGATGCTCCAGCACTAGTTAAAGCAGATATTGGTATTGCCATTGGTACAGGTACAGAAGTTGCAATCGAAGCTGCTGATATAACTATTTTAGGAGGAGACCTTTTATTAATTCCAAAAGCAATAAAAGCAAGTAAATCTACAATTCGTAATATTCGCCAAAATCTATTTTGGGCGTTTGGTTACAATGTTGCAGGTATCCCTATAGCAGCAATTGGTCTGCTAGCACCTTGGGTTGCGGGAGCAGCAATGGCTTTAAGTTCTGTAAGTGTTGTCACAAACGCTTTACGTCTAAAACGTATGAAATTATAAGAATCTTATATTTCTTGAAAGGAGGTGACAACATTGACTAACGAAGTTATTAATGTAGAAGGTATGAGCTGTGACCATTGCAAGCATTCAATTGAAAAAGCATTAAATGGATTAGATGGTGTAACATCTTCAGAAGTAAGCTTGGCGAATGGGAATGTGGAAGTTGAATTTGATGAAAATCAAGTAGCTTTCAACGACTTTAAAGAAGCTATTGAAGATCAAGGTTACGATGTAATTAAATAATTTAAATAGTTGGGCATATCGTTTAATGATATGCCCTTATTAAAAATTAAGGAGGATAAAAATATGAATCATAATCATGAATATCATTCAAACAAACCCGAAATTAAAGCAAATGTTGTATATAGAGATGGTAATATAGAAATTACGTTAGAAGATGAATTTAATAATGCCCCATTATTAGATACTATGCATGAAAAAGAAATGCATTTCGTTTTAGTATCTAATGACATGGAGAAATATTACCACCTACACCCTCAAAAAAAGCATGAAGGTTTATTTATAATTAACCAACAATTAGAGCCAGGAACTTACCAGGCTTTTGTTGATGTTACACCAAAAAACCATGTGTATTCCGTTCATCCTATTGAACTGCAAATTGGAGATAAAATAACCTCTACAACATCTTTAAATTCTGATAAAAATTGGGTAAAAGTTAACAAAGGAGTTCATGTAACTTTAAATTCTATAAGTGCTAAAGAAGATGAACATGTCCCTTTAACTTTCAATACAGAATTAACTCCCCAACCTTATTTAGGAGCTTTAGGACATGTGATTATATTTGATGAGCAATTAACTGATTATATTCATGTTCACCCAGAATCACCTGATTCTACAACCTTTTATGCTCATTTTCCTAAAAAAGGGATGTATAAAATTTGGGCAGAATTTAAATTTAATGATGAAGTGCATAGATTTACTTATAATATTAAAGTTGCATAAATCTATTAGCAAAAGCTTAAAAATCAGTAAATTGTAAAGAGTTATTTAGATAATACAAAACGCTTTATAAAAAATCGAAAATTTAAGATAGAAAGTTGATGAAGAAAGTATCAAAAAATTGTAGTGGTTGTTTATATTGCAACATTCACTGAATTTTTATAGTTAATAACCTATTATTTAAGGAGTAATTTATTGATTAAGTTTGAATATTTTGAGGAGAAAGATTTTGATTTATTAATAAACTGGATAAACTCTCCTGAACTTTTAGTCAAATGGGCAGGTACAGATTTTAATTATCCCCTAGATGAAGAACAATTAAAGGAATATATTAAAGACACAAATAAAGAAAATTCTAGTAAAATAATTTATAAAGTTATCATTGAAGAAAATAATTCAAAAAAAATTATAGGTCATATTGCTTTAAATAATATAGATTTTAAAAATTGTTCCGCCACGTTAAGTAAAGTTTTAGTAGGTGATCCGCAAATGCGTGGCCAAGGATTAGGCCCTAAAATAATAAAGAAATTATTGAAAAAGGCTTTTGAAGATTTGGGACTACACAGAATTGAATTAGGTGTTTTTGCCTTTAATAAATCAGCTATTAAAAGTTACAAAAAGATTGGATTTATAAAAGAAGGAGAAAAAAGAGACTTTAGAAAATTAAATGGAGAATATTATAATTTATGGCAAATGAGTATGTTAGAAAGCGAATGGTCTTGAATAATTTTAAACAAAAATAGTCCTCTTATTTTAATAAGAGGACTATTTTTGTTTATTTAGAGCGTGCCCATAATATACATCTTTTAACTAAATTATCTTTTATGGTAAATTAAGTTTAGATTTATAATATATATAAATAATTAAAAAGGAGATAATTGTATGGATGTTTTAACAGTAGAACATTTAACAAAAAAGATAGGTAATAAGACTATTCTTGAAGATATTTCTTTAAATCTAAAGCGAGGACAGATTATTGGTCTTGTGGGTGCAAATGGTGCAGGAAAAACATCTTTAATGAAAGTCATATTAGGTTATTCAAGCTATCAAGATGGGACATTTAGAATCATTGAAAATAAGAATAAAAAAAGTAATGTTGGTGCATTGATTGAAAATCCTGGAATATATCCTTTCATGTCAGGATATGACAATTTAAAACTATTAAATGAAACAAAAAATACTCACGATATTGATACAATTGTCTCTCAACTTGATATGGATGATTATATACATAACAAAGCAAAAACATATTCTCTTGGTATGAAACAAAAATTAGGTATTGCAATAGCTTTTTTAAATCAACCGCAGTTAATTATTTTAGATGAACCTATGAATGGTTTAGATCCTAAAGCTGTGAGAGATGTGAGAGAGCTTATTGTAAAAAAAGCACAAGAAGGAATTACTTTTTTAATTTCTAGTCATATTTTAAGTGAATTAGTAAAAATTACAAATTCTATCCTTATCATTAACAAAGGTAAACTCGTTACTGAAACTACAGAAGAAGAATTAAGTCAATATGAAGATAACGATTTAGAAAATGTATTATTAAATATCATTGATAAGGAGGAACAATCATAAAATGGGAACTTTAATTAAACAAGAATGTTTTAAATTATGTAAAAAGAAATCAACATTTATTATACCAATTATCATTATATTATTAATGGTTATTCAAGCTATAATCTCGAAAAAATACGATGATATTTTTTCTCCGCAATCGTCTATTGAATCAGCTTTTAGCGGATTTTCATGGTTTATCTTTTTATTAATTATTCAAGCTAGCACCATTATTTCAATGGAATTTTATCATGGTACAATTAAAAACCTTCTCTATCGTAAATATACAAGAACAAATATTATTATCAGTAAAATTATTACATTAGTAATTTTTTCATTACTGTATTTTATTATTAGCATTATTGTAGGAATTATTTTATGGTCTATTTTCTTCAATGATATTAATCTCCTTGAAAGTAAGGGAGATGAGTTATCGTTGTTAAGTAAAATGTTATTAACTGGGTTAGGTACATATGTCGGAACTTGGTTAGTTTTAAGTGTCACTTTATTAATTTCATGTGCAATGAAAAGTCCTGGTGTTTCTATTGCTGTTGGTATTGTATTTTATTTTGCCACTTCAATTTTGTCAGGTATATTAACAATTGTTATAGATAAATGGGAATGGTTAAAATGGAACCCTATCAATATGATGAATATTATGATTCAAATTGTAGATAAAAGCATGAAAAAATTCACAAAATTAGAACTGCATGAATTATTTATTGGTAATATTGTTTATATTATTATTTGCTTAATTCTAGTAGTATTTGTCTTTAAAAAGAAAAATGTCTAATCTAACTCAACACACTTTATAATTTTGCATTTCTCTACTATCTAGCGTTATAATACAGTTAATAAGAATTCTAGTATGGATACACCAATCCTCTCACTATTTTCGTAGTGAGGGGATTTTTTAGGTGTACTTAAATTTGTCATTTATTTAAATTTCTATATTCTTCTTCTGTATAAAAATTAATTGCAAGTTGTTTTAAATTTTCTAATTTCTGAAATTTGTCATACAGACCTTCGATTTTAAGCTTATTTTCTTTTAGTTTATATGTTAGAATTCTGTATTCCTTTTGACTATCATATTGACTAGTTTTATAAAAACTAGCATTTATAAAGTCTTTAACTATAAGTTTTTCGCCACTTTCTATTTTATAGAATAAAGGGTGTTTATCCTCGAAATATTTAACAATGGCTGCTTTAAAATATGTATCCTTCTCCGAAAATGTTCTGACCAATTTATTTATGAAATTTTTTAAATGAATAGTTACGTATATATTTCTATTATCAATTATACCATTCATTTTTCGTACAAATTCTTGATTTAACCTATACTTACCATCATCACACTCAACTAAATCTTTCAGCCTTATTATTGAGAAACAACAGATCTTAAACTCTTTAACAATATCTGAAGTATTTTTCAAAGTTACCTCTTTTACATTTACTTTGTGAATTTTGGAATTAGGAACTTCTAAATTTCTGATATACATCTCTACTTCATCATTCGGTGCATATTTATTTCCTAGTTTGTTTGAAATAACTCCTTCTAATTTATCCCCTATTTCATCATGTTCAATCTCATGAAATCTCTGAAGATTATTGAAGTATAAATTGTCATTTTCAAAATCTTCTGCGTAATTTGGATGTACGAATTTTAATATAGCAATAACTGCTTCTTCATTTTCGTTTTTAACAATACTCATTTTCAGATTCTATCCCCTTTATATTTCATAATTTCAATTTTGCATTCCTCTACTAACCAGTGTTATAATTTAGATAACAAGAGCTTCGTGCATTATATGCACCAACCCCCTCACTATTGCGAGTAGTGAGGGGGTTTTTAGGTGTTGGCTAATATCGCCTATTTTTTCTTATTGTTACGTGTACGTAGCCAATGCGTAAATAAAGCAACAATACAACCACTGATGACTGTGGTCGTGATGTGAACAAGAGCTTCGACCATCTGATATGCACCTCCTCTCTGCGTCTAAATTGACGCCTGAGAGATAGGCGACCTGTATATTATATCATCTGTACTAGATGAGTTACATATAACTTCCGATAAGTCGTTTTATGTCTAAATAAACATTAAAAAGTAACAATAACAAACTTGATTTTAGTAAAATATAAATAACCTCAAATTTTTTAAATCATTCAAGTTAATGTACAAGTGTCTATCCCTATTAAAAAAAGAACGTTATTTCTATATAGTATCAAGACAAGAAGAAACTCGCTTAAAATTCAAGGAGAAAATAATCATGACTATTGAAAATGAAATCAAAGAAATTTTAAAAGAACTACCAAACGAAAATAGCAGATTAGACTACAAACAAATAGAGTATACAAAAGAAAAAAAAGACGAATTTATTAAAGATATCCTTGCTATGTTAAATAGCATAGATTCTTATAACGAAAATAAATTTATAATCTTTGGAGTAAGTGATGATAAAAAAATAATAGGATTAAAAAAAGAAATGTTCGACGATGGACATTATCAAAATATTATTGACGTATATGTCAAACCGAGACCAAAAATAGAAACCGGTCAAATAGAATATAACGATAAAAAAGTAGGATACATAGCTATAAACTCTAATAATTTAGAAACACCTTACGAATTAAAAAAAGAACTAAAAATAAAAAAATCATCTTTATTCGAGGGTCTATCCTTTATAAGAAAAGGTAGTACTAATACTCCTATACTCCAAGAAGAAAGAGAAAGACTAATACTAAAAAAAACCGAAAAAAATCCAAATAACAAAAACTTATTCACAGCGTTAAATCAAAAAGATCATGCAAGCAAAGAATTATACTACAAAGATAAGAGCGAAAGAGGAACTAAAAAAGTAGACCCTTCGAATAACAACGGAGAGTTTACAATTGGAGAACTATCATACGAATTCAAAATGAGATTGCAAGTTGCTTCTAACGAAATAGCAAGAATTATGGAAGCAGGTACAATAAAAATAGCTAGAATAAAAAATTACAAAGACAACGATATTTATTATGAATTACAAGAAAATTTAAAAAACCCTGAAAATATAATAAAAAGACTAGATACTAGTAGCTGGATTAGAGATTTCACTATAAAAGATTTAGCAATATTAATAAATAATCACGGTAGAATAGCAGAAATAATTTTCAAAGAAATAAAATCAGAAAGTCATGGAAGCGAAAGAAACCTAATAGAAATCGAATGGAATATCCCAGAAATCAACTAAGATTTATTTATTCCAATTGCTTTATTGACGTTGAGCCTCGAACCCTTAACAATCCCAAAACTTGTCGAATAATCGGTTTAATAGCTCACGCTATGCTGACATTCGTCTACAAGTTTAGTTAAGGGTTCTTCTCAACGCACAATAAATTTCTTCAGTATAAATGCGTGTCTAATTTCCATTTTTATCTAACTTTCTACCAAGTAAAAGTCCAATAACCACTCCTAAAAATGCCCCTAAAGGACCTGCAAAAACAAAAAGAATAGATGCCAAAATCATAGGTTGTGAAAAAGTATTTGAATTATTTTTTAAAAAATCAATCATCAAAAACTCTTCTTTTTAATAAAAATTATCATAGGAGTTATCAAATTTTAAATACCCTATTTACAATTTTAAAATACTTTTTAAAGTGTTTAGGTGTTCTTTATACATTTTTAATTTAAAGACTCATAAAACGCAAATGTGAACTAAATTTAAAAATCGAATATGATTTTGACTTACAAAACTGCTTTGAGCTATTTCTATATGGTAGTAAATCAAAACATTATATTTATAATTTTGGAATAAAAGAGCTACGAAAAATTCAAGAATTGAAATCAATTTCAAGTTACTTGTGATAAATATACTCATCAATATTTCTTCAAAAGTATCTTCTATATGTCGTTCATTTTTATGATTTTAGATATTTACGGAATCATAAAAAGTCAAAAAATAATATTTTGGAGTATGAGCATTCAATGAATCTTATTACGTATTTTATCGTTTTTTATAAATTTTTAAATTAATAAAAAGCTAAAATAAGTTTCATTTCGAATCACTTTTTAATCAAATTGAGCATAGAAAAGTACAGAAATTGTTTTATTCTTTCCTTTTTTCTTTGAACTTAAAAACAAATAATGTGATCAATATTGAATTCGATATTGATCAAAAGGTATTTCATCAAATTCAAAAAGTAAAACAAATGAATGAATTGCTTAGATTACTTTTGAGTGATTTTATTTTCGATATTAATACTAAAAGTAGGAGTCTTAAGAGTCTTTGGTTGAAAAAATTAAGACTCTTAAGAGTCTCGACGACGACTGAAGCCTATGAAATCAACAAAAAAAGGAGTCTTCAGACAATTCAAAATGGTCTTGTAACAATTGTAAAGAGTCTGTAATAAAGTATCATATTACACCCTCTAATTCAATGTATAAGAATGCTTATAATCACCTTTATATAAAGCTTTTAAGCTATTTATGGTGAACAATTGAGTAGAACGAATAAAAGGTAAATCTTTCAGCTATGCTGAATACCACCGAAGGTGGTACTAGATTTCCTTATGCTCATGTCAAATACTCTTTAAAAAGACTCCCATGTTTGTAATATTTCCAAAAACAAAACGTGCTTTAAGACAAAAGTGGCTATTTTCTTGTTCACTTTTTACTTTAAGTGCTTATTTTTATTTTCAAGATAACCATTGTTAGTAAAATGATTGAAGATAAAAAAAGAGAAAACTAAGTAAAAATATTTACTTAGTTTGGGATAGAAAAAATTCAAATTTAAAATTATATTCGATCCATGTCTTGAACATTAACGACTTACTTTTTGTTTATGATGTATATCAATTGAATCTGAATTTTGATTTTTTGGAATAATAAATTCAACCTTTTCTTTCC